>JBOGGR010000525.1:0-3242 GCA_050744025.1 Acidimicrobiales bacterium | reverse complement strand
CTCCGAGGCTGTCGTGGACGAGGTAGCGGTGTGAGCAAAGCGGTTCGATCGGCCGGCTCCTCGCCGGACCGGTCCGAAACGCTCCTCGTCATCGGTCAGGGTTATGTCGGTCTCCCCCTGGCCTTGGCCGCCGTCGATGCCGGTTTCACCGTCGTCGGCTTCGACACCGACCAGGCCCGGGTCAAGCGCCTGGCGGCGGCCAGCTCCTACGTGGAGCACATCTCCGACGAGACTCTCACCGCGGCGCTGGCCACCGGCCGCTACCGGCCCACCGTCGAGGAGGCCGACTGCGCCGGCTTCGACGTGGCCGTCATCGACGTCCCCACGCCGCTGAAGGACGGCCAGCCCTACCTGGCCTACGTCGAGGCGGCCTCGGCCATGGTGGCTCGCCAGCTCCGGCCCGGAGCCACCGTGATCCTCGAGTCGACCACCTATCCGGGCACCACCGAGGAGCTCGTCCGCCCCATCTTGGAAGAGGGGTCGGGCCTGGTGGCCGGCGACGATTTCTTCCTCTGCTACAGCCCCGAACGGATCGACCCCGGCAACACCACCTGGGACCTGATCACGACCCCCAAGGTCGTCTCGGGCGTCGACGCCGGCTCCCTGGCGGCGGTGGACGCCTTCTACAGCCGGATCGTCGACACCACGGTGCCGGTGTCGGGGACCCGGGAGGCCGAGCTCGTGAAGCTCCTCGAGAACACCTTCCGCCACGTGAACGTGGCCCTCGTGAACGAGCTGGCCATGTTCGCAGCCGACCTCGGCATCGACGTGTGGGAGGCGATAGGGGCGGCGTCCACCAAGCCGTTCGGCTTCCTCGCCTTCACGCCGGGCCCCGGAGTCGGCGGCCACTGCCTGCCCATCGACCCCTCCTACCTGTCCTGGCGGGTGAAGCGGCGCCTCGGCCACAGCTTCCGCTTCGTGGAGCTCGCGAACGACGTCAACGACCACATGCCCGACTACGTGGTCCGCCGCCTCGTCGCCGCCCTCAACCGCCGCCGCATGGCGGTGAGCGGGGCCCGGGTGCTGCTCGTCGGCCTCGCCTACAAGGCCAACACGGGCGACGCCAGGGAGTCCCCCGCCACGGTGGTCGCCGAGCGCCTGCTGGCCATGGGCGCCGACCTGGCCGCCGTGGACCCTCACGTCATGGACAGCCACGTCGACCCCCGCGTCGAGCGAGTCGAGGCCACGCCCGACGAAGCCGCCAGGTCCGACGCCGTCGTCATCCTGGTCGACCACGACGTCGTCGACCTGGCCGCGCTGGCCGCGGCCGCCCCCTACGTCCTCGACACCCGCCACAAGGTCCCGCCGGCCCCCCACGTCGAGTACCTCTGAGCGGCTCATTGATCGTCTCGGGAGAAATGGCAGTCGGCCGGCCATGACCAGACGGCCACCCTCGACCAGCGTGCCCCCGCCGTGACCTGGTCTGTGTCCTCACAGTTGCCCCGGCTGGCGAAGACCCTCGTGTCCCGCCGGCGAGGAGCCCTCATCGCGCTGAGGCTGACAGAGCGTGGCCGTGCTCTCCTGGCCTGGTGTCCGGACGACAAGATCTTCACGCTCTCGCGCGAGCTCGTCCTCGACCGCATCTACGAGCGCGGCGTGGTCACCTTCCATGAAGGGATGGGCACCGTCGTCGATGCGGGGGCGCACGTCGGCATCTTCAGCCTTCAGGCGTCGCAGTGGGCCGAGCGGGTCGTCGCGCTGGAGCCCAGCCAGGTCAACTTCCGTCTTCTGGCGCTCAACGTGGACCAGAACGAGCTGCACAACGTGGAGGCACGCCACTGCGCGCTGTGGAGCACGTCGACTGACGCGCTGCGATTCTCGACGACCCACCACAGCGGGGGCGGAAGCGTGGGCGAGCGCCGGCAAGACCCCGACGGCGTCGTGACGGACGTACCTGCCACCAGCCTCGACGACCTGATCTCCGAGCTGGGCCACGTCGATCTCCTGAAGATCGACATCGAGGGCGCCGAGTACGCAGTGCTCGGTGCCTGCAAGAGGCTCGGGTCGATCTCGCGCATTGTCGGCGAGGCACACGTGGAGGACGAGGATGGGCGTGCCCAGCTCGACGCCCTCGTCACCCAGCTCCAGGACTCTGGCTTCTCCGTCTCGCTGGTACCGGAGGCCGAGCTTCTCTCGAGAGGACGCCTGAGGCGCCTCTGGAGGAACCGGGCAGCCTTGACGGGCCACGGGCTCGTCAAGGTCCTCGCCGCCGCTTACTACCTGGCTCCCATCAAGAAGCCGATCCGGCCTCCCGGCGCCACGTACGAGCTGCCGATCCTGGTCGCCCATCGCTGAGGCGAGTCCCTCGACACCCGCCACAAGGTCCCCCCGGCCCCCCAAGTCGAGTACCTCTGAGCGCCCGTCAGCCGCGAGCCTGCGGGCGTCCGGGCCCGCGATATTGCTGGATAAAGGTCCGCGAGAATGTGGAACAACCGGCTAGGGCGCCTCGGTGGAGCGCCACATAGAGAGGCGGCTGTCGGGGGTGGTGTCCTCGTTGCTGGCCGACGAGCCGGTCGGGCCGGCCAGGGAAGGGGTCTCGCGGTAGGAGTACATCGCCCGGGCGGTGCGGGGCGGGTTCCCGATCGCCCTGTCACGGCGCAGCGACGACGCTCGGGACCGGTGGTTCGATGACTACGTCTTCACCGTGCTGGAGCGGGACGTCACCGGGCTTGCCCAGCTCCGCCAGCGCGACCAGCTCCCCGGCCTGCTGCGCCACCTCGCCTCTCGGACCGGTCAGCTGCTCAACGTGGCTGCCGCCGCTGCGGCCGCCGGCTTGGACAGGGGGACCGCGGCCGGCTACCTGGCGCTGCTCGAGGCGGTGTTCCTGGTTCGGGAGCTACCGGCGTGGGGGACCACGTTGCACCGGCGGGCCGTGGCCGCCCCGAAGCTCCACGTGGTCGACTCCGGCCTGGCCGCCCGGCTGCTCGGGCTGAGCGCCGTTCCGAAATCTGTCTCATCTGTCACTTTGGAGGAGAGCAGGCTTCGGAGCCACCCGTTGCCGGGTGGCGGTGACAGTCTTGTCCGGCCGGGATGGCCGGTGCCGTCTTGACGGTTCGTCGAGGAGCACCTGGGCGAGCCCATGAACCTCTCCTCTCCCCGTCCGTTCACCAGGAGGCTCTCCTGGTCGGTTCCCGCCCCACTGGCGGTACCGATGGCCTCGGCGAGCGAGGCCAGGTTGGCTGCCGCGTTGGCGTCGCGGTCCATGACCAGTCCGCAGTGCTCGCAGCGGTAGGTGCGCTCGG
>JBOGGR010000524.1:0-4151 GCA_050744025.1 Acidimicrobiales bacterium | reverse complement strand
CGAGTGGACCACCATGCCCAACGCCTTCCGGTCCCCGACTGTGGCCCAGATCATCGCCGAGAACTCCCTCGGGCACGCCACCCCCACTGCTCCTACTTTCTTCTACAACGGCATTTACGACGAGTTGGTCTGGATCAAGCCCTTGGACGCCTTGGTCGCCTCCTACTGCGCCGCCGGCGCCAAGATCGACTACTACCGCGATCCCGCCGGCCTCGAGCATATCCAGGGCGTCGCCAACTTCGCCCCTCTCGCTCTGTCCTACCTGGACGCTCGCTTCGCCGGTGGCCCGGTGCCCGACACCTGCGGCGCCCCGGGCAATTCCGGGCCGCCCCCCATCGGGATGCCCGGCTGAACCCCCGATCGGCGATCGACCGAAGATGCGAAGGGCGGCCCTTGCCCGCCGCCCCGCCCCAACGGGCCGTCCTCGCTCGCCACCCCGGGCGTGAACGATTTGCCCGGTTTGCCCGGTTTGCCCACATGTTGCGACACAGAATGGCGCGTTGATCACCAGGTCGGCCACAGAGTGGCGCGAACGTACCTTCCAGGAGGGGTGCTTCGCGCCATTCTGTTGGTGTTGGCACGAACAACGCTCCACTCTGTGCCTACCGATGTGGCCAAATGGTGTCGGCGGCCGTGAGATCCTCCCCGTAGACGGACACGAGCCTCCCCGCTGGTGGACACGAGAAGTCCCCACTGGCGGCCGGTAGATCTCCCCAGTATCTGACCTGCTGGCCCCTGGGGGGTCCACCACCGGGGGGGTTCCCCCTGGATGAACTGAGCGTGCTCAAGCACCCAACCATCCAGGAGGAGCACGTGAAGTCTGCCGAGGAGATCATGTTCATTCTTGAAGCTTTCGACCTGACCCGTTCGTATCGAGACGCCGGCGAGCTGGCCGGCGTCGACCATCACACCGTGGCCCATTGGGTGACCGCCCGAGCCGAGGGACGCCTCGACGGCGAGGCCGCCCGTCGGCCGGGGATCATCGACGCTTATCTCGACAAGGTCGAGGAGTGGGTGGAGCGCTCCAAGGGCAAGGTGCGCGCCGACGTCGCCCACGACAAGCTGGTGGCGCTCGGCTACGCCGGCTCGGAGCGCACGACGCGCCGGGCGGTGGCGGGAGTCAAGGCGGCTTATCGGGCCGGCAACCGCCGGGTGCACCGGCCGTGGGTGCCAGAGCCGGGCATGTGGTTTCAGTGGGATTACGGCACCGGCCCGGTGGTGGCAGGCGTCGAGGTCGTGTTGTTCTGCGCCTGGCTGGCGTGGTCGAGGTTCCGGGTGGTGGTGCCGATCTTGGACAAGACGCTGCCGACGGTCGCGTTGGCCATCGACCGGGCGCTGAGGGCGTTCGGGGGTGTGCCCACCTACGGTTTGACCGACAACGAGCGCACCGTGAGTGTCGACCACGTGGCGGGCATCGCGGTCCGCAACCCCGACATCGTGGCCCTTTCGGCGCACTATGGGCTGACCGTCGCCACCTGCGTGCCGGCCGACCCGGCCTCCAAGGGCGGCTCGGAGTCGACGGTGAAGCTGTTCAAGGCCGATCTGGTGCCGACCGACGCCAACTTGTTGGACGCCTACCCGAGCTTCGCGGCGCTCGAGTCGGCGTGCGAAGAGTTGATGGTCGAGCTCAACGGGCGGCCCCATCGGGTCACTCGTCGGGCACCGGCGGAGATGCTCGGCGAGGAACGGCGCCGTCTGCACCGCCTGCCCGAGCATCCCTTCACCGTGGCGTTCGGTCAGACCCGCACCGTTGGGACCAGCGAGCCGATGGTGGCGTTCGAGTGCGGCTCGTACTCGGTGCCGCATCGTCTGGCCGGGCAGGTGGTGTGGGTCCGCCGCCACGGCGAGCAGGTGGTGGTCGTCCACGTCGGTGACGCCGGGCCGGTCGAGGTGGCCCGCCACGCGCTGAGCACCCCGGGCAACCCCCGCATCGACGACGCCCACTTCCCTCCCGCCCCCGAAGGGGCGCTGGCCCGCACGCCGCGACCTCGCACCGCCGAGGAGGTGGCCTTCTTGGGCCTGGGCGAGGGGGCGACGCTGTGGCTGGTCGAGGCAGCCGCGGCTGGGGCCAGCCGGGTCCGGGCCAAGATGGCAGACGCCGTGGCCCTGGCCCGCCTGGGCGATCCCGGCGCAGTCGACGAGGCCCTCGGCGAGGCAGCCGTGCTTGGACGCTTCGCCGAGGGGGACCTGGCCGCCATCGTCGCCCACCGGGCGACCGCCACCCCCGGCGAGGTGCACCATGCCGGCGAGGACCGGTCTTTGGCCCAGGGGACCAGGGGCTGGGAGGAGCTGGGCCGATGAGCGACGACCGCCTTGGTGTGATCGGCATCGATCAGGCCGACGCTGTCGGCCTGATCGAGCTGTTGGAGTTCGTGGAGTCGTGGCTGGCGGGAGCCGGCCCTGCCATCGGCGCCGACTTCGCCCGTTTCGTCGGGGCCGAATGCGAGCACTACCCGCTCGCCGAGCTGCGTGGCGACTTGATCTCCTGGGCTGCTCGCTTGGCCACAGCCCCCGGGGAGCCCCGGTGAACGGCCCGGGGGCTCCCGGGTTGCCCGACGAACTCGAAGCGCTGCTGCGCCGGTTGCGGCTGCCCCACATCAGAGCGGTTGCCCCCGAGGTCATCGCCACCGCCCGGGCTCAGCGCTGGGAGCCGACCGAGATCCTAAAAGCCCTCTTCGCTGCCGAGGTGGCCGGCCGGGACCGCTCCGCCTTGGCCACCCGGCGGGCCGCCGCGGCCTTCCCCACCGGCAAGACCTTCGACGTCTGGGACCAGACCCGGTCCTCGATCCCCGCCCCCACCATCTCGGCCCTTCGCACCCTCGAGTGGGTCGGCCGAGCCGAGAATCTGGTGGTCTGCGGGCCGGCGGGAACCGGCAAGACGTTCCTGCTCGAAGCTGTCGGCCAGGTGGCGATCGAAGCCGGCATGAAGGTGGCCTGGTTCTCCTTGGAGTCCCTCGGGATGCTCGTCCGCCGCCACCGCGGCGACGACACCGTGACCAAGGCCCTCGCCCGCATCCTGGCAGCCCGCATCGTCATGATCGATGACATCGGGCTGCTCCCGGTCGGCCCCGACGCCGCCGAGGGCCTCTACCGTCTCGTCGACGCCGCCTACGAGCGGACCAGCGTGGCCGTCAGCTCCAACCTTCACCCCTCCGCCTTCGACGAACTGATGCCCAAGACCCTGGCCACCGCCACCGTCGATCGGCTGTTGCACCACGCTCACGTGTGCGCCACCACCGGTGACAGTGTGCGTCTGTCCGAGGCCCTCGCTGGTCATGGTGTGGTGCCCCTCGACCCGCCACGAAGCGGCGGGACCACCGCGCCACGGGGAGGCCGCCATGGCCGCTGACACCCCGTCACGTAACGAAAGCGTAACGACCTGCGGCCAATGCGGTCGGCCCTTCACCGCCGCTGGGCGCCAGACCTGGTGCAGCCCGGCATGCCGGGTCGCGGCCTGGCGTCGTCGCAACCGCCCCCAGATTCCCCTCCCGCCCCTCCCCCCCAGAGGAGGCCGCCGGGAGGTCACCGTCTACATCTGCGACGACTGCGACGTCCGGGCGCTCGGCGATCAGCGCTGCCCCGAGTGCAACCGATTCATGCGGGCCGCCGGCCTGGGTGGAACCTGCCCATGCTGCGATTCGCCCGTGGCAGCAGCAGAACTCACCGAGGGAGGTGGTCGATAGGCCAACGCCCGCGGGGAGAACCGCTGGCCGCCACTGGGGAGAACTGGTGGCCGCCAGCGGGGAGACCTCCTGGCCGTCCCTGGGGAGATCCCAATGGCCCTTGACACCCGATCAACCTCTGTTCGACGCTCACCCGCGGGAGGAAGACACGACCCGGCCGTGGATCACCACGGAGTTGTTGGAGGTGTCTGGGTCCACGCTTGAGGGGCCCACGCCGGCGCTCGCGGAGTCGGTCACGTAGCTGATCCTGGCACTGAGGGGCACCACCGTCACCGAGATCGTCACGGCGGCGCCACTGGCCAGGTCACCTAGCGCACAGTCGACCTCGGTGTTGGAGCTGAGAGTGCAGCTACCCGCAGTGGAACTAGCCGAGATGACTGCCAGGCCGGGCGAGACCACATCTGAGAAGGTGACCCCAAAGGCGGTGTCAGGCCCGAGGTTGGTCAAGGTGAAGGTGTAGGTATGGGG
>JBOGGR010000523.1:0-3061 GCA_050744025.1 Acidimicrobiales bacterium | reverse complement strand
TGGCCCTGGGCGCCCTCACCTGGGGCCGGCCGCTGCTGCACCGGGTGGCCTTCGACATCGTGAGCGTGGACCGGCCAATGGCCACCGCCGCCCAGCTGGTCCAGGCGGCCGTCATCCTCACCGCCGTGAGCCTGGGCTACTTCACCTCCATGAACCAGGCCCTGGTCGGGGCCATGGCCGGAGCCGGCGTGGCACGGGGGCGCCAGACCGTGAAGGCCGGGACGGTGAAGGGCATCCTCGCCGGCTGGGTGGTGGGGCCGGCCACCGGCCTGGCCCTGGGGCTCGTGATCGCGAGGGTCGTGGCCCTTGTCGCCGGCGGTGGCGTCCTCGCGTGACCGCCGCCCATCGCTTCGGCAGAATGGGCCTGGTCGGGCCGGGGCGCCGTGGCCACCCACGCGACGATGCCGCCCGGTTTCAGGGATGTTCGCGACGCGAGACAGGCCGGCCGCAGCCGGAGCGGCGCGACGGCCCGGGGCGGCCAGGTGCCAGCGTCGGCGAACGGCCCGGCCCGCGGTGGGGCGAGTGCGTTGTCGGTACCCCCCGTCTGGCGGCCGCCACCGCCTCACAGGCGGATGCCGCCGCCGTGAGGGCCCAGATGTCGACGACCCGCCGGCCGGACGGGTCCAGGTCGGCATAGGCGGCATGGGGGGCACCGGTGGCCGAGACGGCCGGCCGCTCCTCGGGGGAGGCGTCCCGGGAGAGCCCCGAGGCGGCCAGAGCGACGAGCATGGAGGCCCGCCGGCGGGCGAGGTCGAGGTGCTCCTCGCCCCCCGGCCCGGGGTCGAGGGGGTTGACCGGGCCGGGGAGGCCGGGCCCGAGGCGGACCTGCACCAGCCCCAGGGCCTCGGCCGGGGGCCGGTACTCGCCTTCCGGGTTCAACAGGACAGGTAGGCCCGGCGCCCGAAGGCCCGACCTGGCGGTAGGTGTAGGCCTTGACGAAGCTGGACTTGCCCCGACCGTCACAGCCCCCGTAACACCGCCCGTCACAGGCCCGGGAGGGCTCCCTGGCCGGGGCAGTGACGCGCTCCACCAACCACCGCTCCGTCAGGCACGCCAGCCCTTCGTGGCCGCTGTCATCCGCCTCTGGCCCGTGGCGAACCATCATCGAGCTGTCCCTCGCCCGGGCGGTCCCACCTTCGGCCCGGCCCTGGTCGTCGGCTACGGCACACCACCCGAGCACGCCTTCACCTGGCTTGACAACTTGACGAGTCTCTACACTGGTGTTCATGCCCTCGACCTTCGTAGCCCGGGCCCGGGCATCCTTCGGCGACACCTTGGAGCGCCTCGGTGTGGACGAAGGCGAGGACGCCTCGCCAGAGGACCTCGGCCACCGAGCGGCAATCCTGGTGGGGGCTGGGCGGGCGTGGGATCGCCACCTCGGCCCCATGCTGAGCGCGGGTGAGCTAGCCGATCTGCTGGGGATCGGGACCCGCCAGGCGGTCCATGACCGTGCCCGGCGAGGTGGCCTCTTGGCCCTGCACCGGGGGAGCCGTCAGGTGCGCTTCCCTGCCTTCCAGTTGGTCGCCCGGCGAGGGTCGCTCACCCACGCCGTCCTTCCCGAGCTCGGAGCCATCCTCGAGGTCGTCGAGGCCGCCGGCGTCGACCCCTGGACCGTGGCCTCGTGGTTCTGCACCCCCAGCGAGCTGCTGGACGCCATGACACCTGCCCGATGGCTCGCAGAGGGACGACATCCTGACAGTGCTCTCGAGGCCGCTCGGCGCAGCGCCGCCCGCCTCGGTCAGTGAGCCCCAGGTCCTCGCTCGGGCCTCCGCCCGAGGATCTGGAGGGCTTCCCAGTCCACCGGGTGGGACCCGACCAGGTCCTGTTCCGGATTCACCGGGCCGACCGCGGCGCTGGCTTCTACAGCTCGGACGGCTCGGGGCGCTTCGACCTCGGCCCTCCCCGGGGGACCTGCTACCTGGGCGAAGAACCACTGGCCAGCTTCGTGGAGGTCTTCCGAGAGGCCAGGGTGGTGGCCGAAGCCCTGGTCGCAACCAAGGCGCTCTCCCGTCTCCGGCCGAGAGAGACGATCGCGCTGGCCGATGTCGCCCATCCACGCAGCCGCCGGTTCGGCGTCACGGGGGAGGTCCACACGACCACGGCGTACCAGACGACCCAGGCGTGGGCCACCGCCTTCGACCAGGCAGACTTCGACGGGGTCCGCTACCGGGTCCGTCACGACCCCGCCCAGGACCTGGTTGGCGTCGCCCTGTTCGGGATAGGCGGCGAGGACAAGGGGGAGCTGCTGACCGTGGACACGTCACCCATCCCAGCTGGGCTCGTCGCCGCGGCCGAACAGCGCTTCGGCATCGTGATCCTGCCAACCCCGTGATCATCTCCACAGTCCGGTTGACGACGGTGCCGGTCAGGACGTAGGAGAGCATGAACGCCACCTCGGCCAAGGTCATGGCTGCGAGAACCTCACCCGAGGTCGGGTCCCCTTGTACGGTCCGCGCAGCGAGAGGTGGAGGCTGGTGGGGATGGCGATCAACGCCACCGGGAGCGGGTCCTGCCAGCTGGCCTGGACTCGAACTGCATCGGCCCGACGGCCCCGGCGCTCGAGACCGAGTCGTTGGCCCCGAAGCCTGACTCCACCGCACCGATGGCGGCCAGCACGGTCCACGACAGCCCCGGGCAGGTGGCGGCGGCTCGTTGGTCCAGGGCTAGCCAGGGCCCGGGGATGGCGGCCAACAAGTTCTTCACCTCGCCCACCGTGGTGGGCCTGGCCACGGGCTTCCAGTTCCTCGATGCGCGCGCCGTAGCAGCCGAGGCTGTCGCCGCCGGGTAGCGCGACCGGCCGACCACGAGTCCGACCAGGAGCCGGGAGGCCACGCCCGGCTCCGGCGGACTCCCACTACGGTGAAGGGACGTGGGCTGGGCAAGGGGTCTCGAGCCCAGACCGGGGAGGACCTGGTCGGTCCGGTGAGCGCCGACCCCGAGGCACACCTGCAGTGGATGGCCGGGGAGGCGCTCGGCCGGGCCAGTGCGGGCCAGGCGCTCCTCGGCCCCACCACCGGCCTCCAGGCCACGGCCAACGCCTTCGTCGTGCTCGGCCTCCTGT
>JBOGGR010000522.1:0-4895 GCA_050744025.1 Acidimicrobiales bacterium | reverse complement strand
CTCGAGTGGGCGGTCGGGGTCCCCGGCTCGGTGGGCGGCGCCGTGCGCATGAACGCCGGCGGCCATGGCTCGGACATGGCCCGCTGCCTGGCCCGGTGGGCCTTCGTCGACCTGACGGGAGGTCCCGACGGTGAGCGCGGGGTGGCCGATGCCCGCTACGGCTACCGGAGCTCGAGCGTGCAGCCCAGCCACGTCGTGCTGTGGGCGTCGTTCGAGCTCGAGAGGGGGGACCGGGCCTACGCCGAGGCGGAGATTGCCGGGATCGTCCGGTGGCGGCGGGCCAACCAGCCCGGGGGGCAGAACGCCGGGTCGGTGTTCACCAACCCTGTGGGGGACTCGGCGGGGCGGATCATCGAGGCCTCCGGCCTCAAGGGCCGTCGCCTTGGGTCGGCGCGGGTGTCCCCCAAGCACGCCAACTTCATCCAGGCCGATCCGGGTGGCTCGGCCGACGACGTGAGGAGGTTGATCGACTTGGTCCGTGCCGAGGTGCGCGACCGCACGGGAATCGAGCTGGTCGCGGAGGTGAGGATGGTGGGCTTTCCCGCCGGCGGGCGGCCATGACCACTGCCGCTCCGCCGCGCCGGGACGTCACCCGCCCGGGGCCCACGATCGACCCCCGGATCCGCCAGCGCCGCATTGCGGTCACGCGGGACCAGGGCCGGCGCCGCCTGCGCGTGCTGATCTCGTTCGTCGCCGCGATGGCTCTCGTCGTCGGGACGGTCGTGACCCTGCACTTGCCGTGGTTCCGGGTGTCGCATCTCGAGGTCACGGGCGCGGCGCGCACGGGAGCGGCCCAGGTGAGGAGCGCCGCCGCGCCGGCTCTCCACCAGGCGATGGTCGGTGTGGACACCGCAGCCGTGGCGGCGCGTGTCGACCGGCTTCCGTGGGTGCTCCGCGCCCAGGTCGACAAGTCCTGGCCGTCGACGCTCGTGGTCAGCGTGGTCGAGCGCGTCCCGGTGGCCGAGGTGGCCGACGGCTCGCACTGGGCTCTCCTCGACCGGACCGGGCGGGTGCTTGCGGTGGAGCCGGCGCGGGCGACGGCACTGGTCGCGCTGAGCTGGACCGGCCCGGTGGGCCCACCAGGGTCGCCGCTGCCGGGGCGCGCCGCCGGGGCGCTGGCGGTGGCCGCCGCGGTGGGCCCCGTCGAAAGCTCCGGTCCGGCCGTCCCCGTCCCCGCCGTATCGGTCGGGCCGTTCCCCGGCGGGGGAGTGGCCGTGGATCTGGCCGGCGGGGCCGTGGTGCAGCTCGGGGCGCCGAGTGACCTCGGTCCGAAGATGACGGCGCTGGAGGCTCTCGAGGCCCAGGTGGACCTGTCGGGCGTCAAGACCATTGACCTCACGGTGCCGGGCCAGCCGGTCTTGACCCGAGGTTGAGCAGGCCTTACGGTGTCGCGGTTCGCCTCAGGTTGACATAACTATCAACCTCCAGTTGAGGTTGAGGCGCTACCGGAAGGGCCCGACACCAGATGGCGGTTGTATCTCAGAACTACATAGCGGTGATCAAGGTTGTCGGCATCGGCGGCGGCGGCGTCAACGCCGTGAACCGGATGATCGACGCGGGGCTGAAGGGCGTCGAGTTCATAGCCGTCAACACCGACGCCCAGGCCCTGCTCATGAGCGACGCCGACGTGAAGCTCGACATCGGCCGCCAGCTCACACGAGGGCTCGGGGCCGGCAGCGACCCGGAGATCGGGCGGCAGGCCGCAGAGGAGCACCACGACGAGGTCGAGGAGGCGCTGAAGGGCTCCGACATGGTCTTCATCACCGCCGGGAAGGGCGGTGGGACCGGCACCGGGGGGGCCCCGGTCGTGGCGGAGGTCGCCAAGTCCCTGGGGGCCCTCACCATCGGGGTCGTGACCCGGCCCTTCTCCTTCGAGGGCCGCCGGCGGGCCGTCCAGGCCGAGCAGGGCATCCAGCGCCTGAAGGAGAAGGTGGACACCCTCATCATCATCCCCAACGACCGGCTGCTCACCGTGTCCAACGACAAGACGTCGATGGTGAACGCCTTCAAGATGGCCGACGAGATCCTCCTCCAGGGCGTGCAGGGGATCACCGACCTCATCACCACGCCGGGGCTCATCAACACCGACTTCGCCGACGTGAGGATGATCATGAACAACGCCGGTACAGCGATCATGGGGATCGGCTCGGCCTCTGGCGAGGGCCGAGCCGTGAACGCGGCCAGGGGCGCCATCACGAGCCCCCTCCTGGAGGCCTCCATCGAGGGGGCCAGAGGGATCCTGCTCAACATCGCCGGGGGCAGCGACCTGGGGCTCTTCGAGGTGAACGAGGCGGCCGAGATCATCCACAGCGTGGCTCACCCGGACGCCAACATCATCTTCGGCAGCGTCATCGACGACGGCATGGGCGACGAGGTCCGGGTCACGGTTATCGCGGCCGGCTTCGAGCGCTGGGACGAGGGTCGGGCCGACGGGGAGGGTGGTGATCGCCACACCGGGCGAGAGAGCGGGTTGGGCCTCGGCCCCCAGCCGGGCGGGTTCGGACCGGAGGAGGAGCTCGACCTCGGTGACGACGACTTCGACGTCCCGTCCTTCCTCCGCTGAGCTGGGCCGCGAAGCTCGGGGACGCTCCCGTCGAGGTGCGCTGGACGGGACGCCCGGAGGGGGACCTCCACCCGGGAGAGGAGGACAGCGTGGCCCGCTGGCAGGAGATCGCTCCCCGACCCTGGAGCTGGCTGCGCCAGGTGCACGGGGCTGGGGTGGTGGCGGTGGGGGAGCCCGGGGGTGGCGCCGGACAGCGTGGTGACGGACTCGTGAGCGCCCACTTCGGGGCGTGCCTCGCCGTGTTCACGGCGGACTGCGCCCCGGTGGCCCTGGCCAGCCCCGAGGGCGTGATGGGCGTGGCCCACGCCGGGTGGAGGGGCCTCTTGGCCGGCGTCGTCGGCACGACGGTCCGGGCCATGCGGGCGCTCGGGGCCACTGATGTCGTTGCCGGCCTCGGGCCATGCGTGCACCCGGGGTGCTACGAGTTCTCGGCCAGGGACCTGGACATGGTGGCGGCTGCGCTGGGTGACGCGGCGCGCGGAGAGACGGCGGCGGGGCGGCCCGCTCTCGACCTTCCTGGGGCCGTCCGGGCCGCCCTGGCCGCGGCCGGGGCCGAGCTGGTGGCCGAGGTGGACAGCTGCACGGCCTGCTCGCCCGACCTCTTCTCCCACCGGGCTGGAGCCGACCGGGCCCGCCAGGCGGTGGTGGTGTGGCGCCCGTAGAGGGGACCGTTACGGCGCTGGCCGAGCGCCTGGCTGGCCGTCTGGAGGACGTCCGGGAGCGCCTCCGGACCGCCGGGGCCGAGCCCGGCCGGGTGCGGATAGTGGCCGTGACCAAGGGCTTCGGTCCCGAGGCGGTGGCCGCTGCCGCGGCGGCCGGCCTGACCGACATCGGTGAGAACTACGCGGCAGAGCTACTGGCCAAGACCTCGTCCTTCGGAGGGGCGGGCCTGTGCTGGCACTTCCTTGGGGCGGTCCAGCGCAACAAGGTCCGGGCCCTGGCCCCTGTGGTCCACCTGTGGCAGGGCGTCGCGCGCCTCGTGGAGGGGGAGGCGATCGCGTGGTGGGCACCGGGGTCGGCGGTCCTGGTCCAGGTGGACGTGACCGGCCGCCCCGGCCGCCAGGGTGTGGCGCCCGGAGCCGCCGGCGAGCTGGTGGAGGCGCTGAGGTCCCTCGGCCTCGACGTCAGGGGGTTGATGGCGGTCGGGCCGCCCGGGCCGCCCGAAGGAGCCCGGCCCGGCTTCCGCCTGCTGGCCCGCCTGGGGGCAGATCTAGGGCTGGCCGAGCTGTCGATGGGGATGACCGACGACCTGGAGGTGGCGGTGGAGGAGGGGGCGACGATGGTCCGCATCGGGCGGGCGCTGCTGGGTGCCCGACCACGCCCGCCAAAGCTGCCAGAATAGCCTCTGTAGGAGGAGGACAGAGATGGCTTCGTTTGCCCGCCGTGCGATGGTCTACCTGGGCCTGACCGACGACGACTATGACGACTACGACAAGTACGAGGAGCCGGTCGCCCCTGTGGCGGGACGAGCGCCGGTGCGCCCGTACCCCCAGGCCCCGGAGACGCCCGAGCAGTTCGGCGCCATCCGGACGCTGCCCCGGGAGGAGCCCAGCGGCATCGGTATGGTCACGACCCGGCCCAGCGGGGTGGTGAGGGCCCTCCCGACGGAGAAGCCCAAGGTTCACGTCGTGGCCCCGGACAAGTTCGCCGACGCCCAGCAGATCGGCGACAGGCTGCGCACCAGCCAGCCCGTGATCGTCAACCTCCAGGTGGTGGACCGCGACCTGTCCCGGCGGATGATCGACTTCTGCAGCGGCGTCACCTATGCACTGGGCGGTAACATGGAGAAGGTGGCCGACCAGGTGTTCCTGCTCACGCCCTCCAATGTCGAGGTCTCCGCCGAGGAGAGGCAGCGCCTCTCCGAGCGAGGGCTCTACCGGTCCCGCTGATGGCCCGCCGCATCATCCTCGACCTGATCCAGGCGTACATCGCCGTACTGTTCGTGTACATCGTCCTGAGCTGGTTCCCGGGCTCGACGGGGTCCGGGGGGGTGGCCAGGCTCCGCTACGCCCTGGGCCGGATCACCGAGCCGGTCCTGTCCCCGATACGGCGGCTGCTGCCGGCGACCCGGATGGGCGGCGTCGGCATCGACTGGTCGCCCATCATCGTCTTCTTCGTCCTCGAGTTCGTGGTCGTCCGCATCGTCGCCGCCCTGTAGACGAGCCGTCCGGACCGGCCCGGGGGGAGGGTCCTCGGGCCCGGCCTTCGGCGGCGGTACCATGGCCGGCATGGAAGTCGCATCGAGAACGCTCCGAGAGGTGGAGTTCCGCCAGCAGCTGCGCGGGTACCACCAGGACGACGTCGACGAGTTCCTCGAGCGGGTGGCCGCCGG
>JBOGGR010000521.1:0-9964 GCA_050744025.1 Acidimicrobiales bacterium | reverse complement strand
GCCCAGGACGGCGTTGGCCCCGAGGCGGGACCGGTCGTCGGTGCCGTCGAGGTCTACCAGCGTGGCGTCGACGCCGCGCTGGTCGAGGGCGTCGTGGCCGACGAGCGCCCCGGCGATCTCGCCGTCGACGGCGGCGACCGCCCCGAGCACGCCCCTTCCCCCGTAACGCTCCCCGCCGTCCCGGCGCTCCACCACCTCGAACGCCCCGGTGGAGGCGCCGGAGGGGACGATCGCCCTTCCGCTGGCACCGCTCTCCAGCGTGACCCGGACCTCGACCGTCGGGTTCCCCCTCGAGTCGAGGACCTCTCGCCCGACGACGCCTCGGATGTGGCTGTTCCTCACGCTCGCTTGTGGCTCCTGTGGTTGGTGGGGATAAAGTTAGCTGTTCGGGGCCGGCCGGCGGGAGCGGGGCGGGAGCGGGGCGGGAGCTGGCTCGGGAGCGGGGCGGGAGCGGGGCGGTCGACCCGCCGACCCCACCCTTGACCGGGCTCCTCCCCGACGCTAGGGTTCGACGGTTAGAGGTCATACCACTAGGGAGGGAAGCGTACGACCGTGCGCTGGCCGTCAACCGACACCGGGGAGGCCGGGTGGCCACAGCCGTAGCCCGCGCCCGGGAGCCGCGCCTCCCGGGCCTCCCACGCCTCCCGCGGCTCCTCCCCGAGGCCACCCTGGCCGGCAGGGAGCGCCGCCTGGCCATGGCGCTCCTCGCCCCCACGTTCGTCGGGCTGTGCGCGGTGCTGGCCTACCCGATGGTCCAGACCATCATCTGGTCCTTCCAGCACTACGTCCTCACCGACCCGGCGCACTACTTCAACGGGGTGGCCGACTACCGGCAGGCCTTCCGGACCAGGGCGTTCTGGGGGGCCCTCGAGTTCACCGTGCTGTACGCAGTGCTCAGCGTGGCGGGCCAGGTGGTCGTCGGCTTCGTCGTGGCCCTCATCGCCAACCGCCAGTTCCGGGGGCGCTGGCTCGTCCGGGCGGCCCTGCTGTTCCCGTGGATGATGCCCACGGTCATCACCGCCGTCGTCTGGCGGTTCATGTACGACCCGTCCTACGGCCTGTTCAACGGCATCCTGGAGCACCTGGGCCTGCCCCATGCCATCGTCTGGCTGGGCGGCTCGACCCTCGCCATCGTCTCCCTGCTCATCCTCTCCGTGTGGAAGGTGAACTCATTCGCCGCCCTCGTGTTCCTGGCCGGCATGCAGAGCATCCCCCGCGAGGTGTACGAGGCGGCCGACGTCGACGGCGCCCGGCCATGGCAGCGGTTCTGGCGGGTCACCCTCCCCCTCCTCCGGCCGACCATCCTCGTGGTCCTCGTCCTGCGGACGGTCGAAGCCCTCCAGGCCTTCGACATCATCTACGGCCTGACCCTGGGCGGCCCAGGGAACGCCACCCAGAACCTCCCCCTGTACCTGTACCAGCAGTCCATCCAGGGCCTGGACTTCGGCTACGGGTCGGCGATGGGTGTCATCCTCGCCTTCCTGATCGCCATCTTCGCCGTCGTCTACCTCCGGCTGCTCTACCGGCCGGAGCCCCGCTGAGCGCCCCAGGGCCAGGAACCCCCCGCCGATGACAGACATCGCCCTCCCACGGCCCGCACGCCGGCCCGATGCCAGGCCGGCACGCCCGGCCCGCCCGGGGCCGGCCGGGATCGGTCGCCTGCAGGGCGCCAGGTTCGGCGCCTTCTACCTGGTCGCCGTCGTGATGGCCCTCTTCGCCCTGTTCCCCGTCATCTGGCTCCTCATCACGTCCTTCAAGCCCCAGGCAGACCTCACGGCCCAACCCGTGGTGCTCTTCCCCCACCACCTCACCGTCGCCAGCTACTCCACCGCGTTCTCGCAGGCACCCTTCGGCCGCTTCTACCTCAACAGCATCATCGTCGCGGTGAGCTCAACACTGCTCACGCTCGTCATCGGGTCCCTGGCCGGGTATGCCATCGCGCGCCTGAGCTTCCCCTTCAAGCGGACCACCCTCCTCGCCATCCTGGCCTTCTCGTTCTTCCCGCCCATCACGGGCGTGGTGCCTCTCTTCAACGTCTTCCGTCATCTCGGGCTGCTCAACACCTACTGGGCCCTGATAATCCCCTACACGTTCGCCACGCTTCCCGTTTGCGTCTGGCTCATGAGCGCCTACCTCCAGGACCTGCCCAGGGAGCTGGAGGAGGCGGCGGTCGTCGAGGGGTTGAGCAAGCTGGGGGCATTCGTGAGGGTCGTCCTGCCGGTCAGCACCCCTGGGCTGGTGACCGCCGGCCTCATCGTCTTCGCCACGGACTGGAACGAGTTCCTCTACGCCCTCACCTTCATGACGAACATCAACATGCGGACGCTTCCGGTCGGCATCGCCCTCTACCCGGGCCAGTACACGTTCCCTTGGGGCGTGATCAGCGCCGCGACCGTGATCGCCCTGGTGCCGCTCGGCCTGGCCGTCGCCTTCTTCCAGCGGCGGCTGGTGAGCGGCCTCACCCTCGGGGCCGTGAAGTGATGTCGGGGCGGCCGGGGCGGCCGGGGGGGCCGGGGGGCCCGGGGCGGTGAGCAAGGGCCTGTTCCTCGTCCGCTCTGTGGACGGCGTGCGACGCCACGAGGGGGCGGTCGACCTGGCCCTCACTGCCGTGCGGTACTGGCCCCTCGACCCCGAAGCGGGGCTGCTCACCACCGAGGACCCGGACACCCAGGGGCTCGAGCGCAACCTCCCCAATGCCCCCGACCTGCCGGGCTCGCCGCCGGAGACGAGGCCAGCCACCCTTCGCCTCAGGGCGGCAGGCCCGGCCAGCGTGCGGCTCACCCTGGCACCGAGAGAGCGCTGGGAGGCCGCCGACGACGGTCTGGCCGACGGGATCCTCCTCGACTCTCAGCCAGAGGGCGCGCCGTTCGACCTCCGGGTCGACGAGCGCGAGATCCGCCTGTCGACGGGAGCCATCACGCTGGTGATCGGGCGCCGGCCCTTCCGGTGGTCACTCCTCGGCTCCGGGGACCGCCAGACGGTGCGCAGCGGCGGCGACCGCCGCCAGGTAGCCGGCTTTCCGCTGGCCCCGGCGCTCGCGTTCGGCGAGGGCCGGGCGTCGTGCAGCCTGGAGCTGGGCCCGGACGAGGAGATAGTCGGCTTCGGCGAGCAGTTCGGCCCCTTCGTGCACAACGGCCAACGGCTCGTGCTTCTCGCCGACGACGCCTTGGGCGCGGGCACCGGCCGCACCTACAAGGCTGCCCCCGTCTTCCACTCGAGCTCCGGCTACACGGCGTTCCTCCATGGTCCGGGCCCGATCACCGCCGACGTGGGGGCCCGCTTCCCGGCCGTGCTGCAGCTCGACAGCGAGGAGGAGCGCATCGACCTGTTCCTCCTCGCGGCTCCGAGCGTCAAGGAACGCCTCACTGCGCTGACCGCCCTCACCGGCCGCTCGCCTGTCCCTCCCCGGTGGGCCTTCGGCGTGTGGATGTCCCGCTGCCGCTACCGCGATCGCGAGGAGCTGGAGGTGGCAGCGGCCGGCATGCGCGCCCACCAGGTGCCGTGCGACATCCTCCATGTGGACCCCGACTGGCTGGAGCGCGACCTGCTCAACTGCGACTTCGTGTGGAGCGAGCGCAAGTACCCCGACGCCGCCGGCCTCGTCGCCGCGCTGGCGGCGGACGGCTATCGCGTCTCGCTCTGGGAGCTCCCGTACCTCGACCCGGCCTCACCGGTCCATGGCGAGGCGGAGCGCCTCGGCTACCTCGTCAAGGAGCCCGACGGTGGGACCGCGGCCGTGTCCCGCTCCTTCTCCAAGGACGGCCGGCCCCGCGCCCTCGTGGACTTCTCCAACCCCGATGCCAGGGCGTGGTGGCGCGGTCTCCACGCCCGGCTGCTCGAGCTGGGGGTGGCCGTCTTCAAGACCGATTTCGGCGAGGGGCTGCCCGACGACGCGATGATGGCCGACGGGCGCCCGGGCAGGTCGTGGCGCAACCTCTACCCGCTCTGGTACAACCGCACGGTGTGGGAGGCCATCGGCTCGGCCACCGGGCGGACGGCCTTCGTCTGGGGGCGCAGTGGCTGGGCCGGCTCGCAGCGCTATCCCGGCCAGTGGGGTGGTGACCCCGAGGCCAGCGTGGCCGGCATGGCGGCCGAGCTCCGAGGCGGGCTGAGCTGGGCCCTCAGCGCGCCCGGCATCTGGGGCCACGACATCGGAGGCTTCTACGGGGACGGCCCGAGCCCCGAGCTCTACGTTCGCTGGGCCCAGTTCGGCTGCCTGTCCCCTCTCACACGATTCCACGGCCTCACGCCCCGAGAGCCGTGGGCCTTCGGCGAGCGCGCCCTTTCCATCGTGCGGGAGTTCTGCCAGCTCCGCTACCAGCTCCTCCCATACCTGCTGAGCGCCGCCGGGGAGGCCGCCCGCTTCGGCTGGCCGATGCTCCGGCCGCTCTGCCTGGAGTTCCCGGAGGACCCCGCCTCGTGGCGCACGGCCACGGAGTACCTACTCGGCCCCGACCTCCTCGTCGTCCCGGTGCTGGACGACTCGCCGGACCCGGTCACCGTGCGCTGCACGCTGCCCCCAGGCGGCTGGGTCGACTGGTGGACAGGGTCGCCCCACGACGGGCCGGCCGTCATCGAGCAGACGGTGCCCCTCGAGCGGGTGCCGCTCTTCGTCAGGGCCGGGGCCGTGGTCCCCATGGGCCCCGGCGGCTCCCACACCGGTGAGATCCCGGAGGGGCGGTGGACGCTGCACTGCTGGCCAGGGCCGGCCCGGCCCACGGTGGTCTACGACGGTGACCTGGCGCTGCGGTACCGCCTGGAGGCACCGGGCGCGGCGATCGGCGTGGCGGGTGCCGGGGTGACGGCGGTCCAGGCCGGGGTGACGGCGGTCCAGGCCGAGGGGACGGGGGTCCAGGCCGAGAGGACGGCGGTCCAGGCCGAGGAGCCCGTCCCCCGGGCGGAGAGCGCAGTCCTCCACGAAGCCGGAGGGGTGCTCCGGCCGCTCCCCCTCGTGCGCCGGGAAGCCGGGCACGAGGCAACCTTCTGAGAAGGAGGCACGACCATGGGTGCGGCAGCCGAGCTGGTGGGAGTGACCAAGGTCTACGGCAACGGCGCGAAGGCGGTCGACGATCTCGACCTGGCCGTCGACGATGGCGAGCTCCTCGTCCTGGTCGGGCCGTCAGGATGCGGCAAGACCACGCTCCTGCGGATGCTCGCCGGCCTGGAGGACATCACTTCGGGCACGCTCCGCATCGGGGGGCGAGTGGTCAACAACGTGCTGCCCCGCGACCGCGACGTAGCCATGGTCTTCCAGAACTACGCCCTCTACCCGCACCTGACCGTGGCCAGGAACATAGGGTTCGGCCTCAGGCTCCGCAAGGTCGCCAAGCGCGAGATCGAGCTCAAGGTCGTGGAGGCGGCCCGCATCCTCGGCCTCGAGGAGTACCTGGACCGCAAGCCGGCCCAGCTGTCCGGAGGCCAGCGCCAGCGGGTGGCGATGGGCCGGGCCATCGTCAGGGACCCGGCGCTGTTCCTCCTCGACGAGCCACTGTCCAACCTGGACGCCAAGCTCCGGGTCCAAATGCGGGCCGAGATCCGCCGGATCCAGCGCCGCCTCGGCGTCGCCACGGTCTACGTCACCCACGACCAGGTGGAGGCCATGACCCTCGGCGACAGGGTCGCCGTCCTCGACAGGGGAACGCTCCAGCAGGTGGCACCTCCCGACGAGCTGTACGACCGCCCGGCCAACGTCTTCGTCGCCGCCTTCACCGGCTCGCCGGCCATGAACTTCTACGAAGGCACCTACGAGGTGTCGGCCGACGGGGCCACGTGGGCCGTGCTCGGGCACCAGCGCCTCCGGGTGGGCCCGACCGTCGTCGCGGCCCGTCCGGGCCTCCGCCTGTTCGTCGGGAAGCCCGTCATCGTGGGCATCCGCCCCGAGGACCTCGACGACGCCGGGCTCTCCCCCGACCACCCAGCCGACGCCCGCCTCCGGGCCGAGGTCGACGTGATCGAGTCGCTCGGCTCGGAGCTGCTCGTGCACTTCCGCATCGACGCTCCGAAGGCGGGCGACCGCGAGGTCCGGGCTGTCCGGGCTGCCGCCTCGGGCGCCACCGCCAGCCCTGGCGCCGCCACGGCGGCCGGCGGCCGGCCGGCCGGCTCGGTCACGGAGGAGGTGGCCGACACAGGCACCGCTCGCTTCGACCGCCGGAGCCGTGTCCGGGAGGCCGATGTGGTGGAGATGACGGTGGACACGTCCCGCCTGCACTTCTTCGAGGCGGCGACGGGCGACGCCATCTACGGCGCCCCTGGGGGGCAAGGGGGCCCCGTTGACGAGCGCCCCCCGGTAGCCGTACCATCGAACTGGTAAGTGGACAGTCCACCGACCTGTCGAGCCTCCGTCACCGGAGCTCGCCGAGGAAGGACAGGACAAGACGATCTCGCCAGGCCGCTCCACCGCACCAGGCGACGAGAGGAGGGGGAATCACATGACGACCGGCCCCGACACGATATGGACGCCACCGTTCAGCCGACGGCGGTTCCTTCAGCTGGGGATCACCGCCGGAGCGGCCGGGGCGGCCGGGGCGTTGCTGGCCGCGTGCGGGAGCTCGGCTCCCGGCGCCACCACCACGACCGGGTCGGCCTCGGGCAAGTCGCCGTCCAGCGCGGGCGGGTCAGGGGGGGGATCCGGCGGGCAGACCGGGGCCCTCGTCCTCGCGGCCGAGCAGGACCCGTCGGGGACCCTCAACAAGCTTGTCTCCCAGTGGAACGCGAAGAACCCGCACACCCACGTGACGGCCCAGCTGATCCCGCCGACGACCAACGCCGTCTACAGCCAGTACGTGACCGCGCTCGCCGGCCAGGCCTCCACCCCCGACATCCTCACCATGGACGTCACCTACCCCCCGACCTTCGCCGCCGCCGGCTGGCTGCACCCGCTGGACCAGTTCGTCACCGCTGAGATCAAGTCGGCCTACGCCCCCAGCACTCTGGGCATCGGGACCTACCAGGGCAAGCTCTACGCCCTCCCGGAATACATCGACTCCGGCCAGCTCTACTACCGGACCGACCTGCTGGAGAAGTACCACGCCTCGGTCCCGACGACCATGGACGAGCTGGTCCAGACGGCCAAGGAGATCCAGGACGGCGAGCGCAGGACCAAGCCCGACTTCGTGGGCTTCACCTGGGAGGGAGCCAAGATCGAAGCCATCTTCGACCAGTTCTGCGAATGGGTGTGGGCCTATGGCGGGGACGTGAGCCAAAGCCACAAGGTCACTCTGAACACCGCTGCCGGCCAGAAGGCCCTGCAGTTCATGTACGACACGATCTACAAGGACAAGATCTCTCCCGCCGGTGAGAGCACCTTCACCTCCACCGACGCCGTCGTCCCCATGCAGAACGGCAACGCGGCCTTCATGCGGAACTGGGGGTTCGCGTGGGGGGTCCTGGAGAAGGCGGGTCAGTCGAAGGTGGCAGGCAAGGTGGCCAACGCCCCGCTCCCCGGCGCCACGCCGGGGAGCGGGCACGGCTGCACGGGAGGCTGGATGTTCGGGATCAACGCCCGCTCCCAACGTCCCGAAGCGGCCTGGCGCTTCATCGAGTTCATCACCGCCAAGCCCCAGCAGGTGACCCTCGCCCTCGGCGCTGGTGTGGTCCCGGGCCGCACCGACGTGCTGACCGACCCGATGGTGGTGTCCAAGTCCCCCAACTTCAAGGAGATGCCGAAGATCCTTGCCGGTGCGAGGAACCGGCCCTCCATCAAGAACTATCCGGCCGAGTCGGCCCTCGTCCAGGCTCCTCTCAACTCCGTGGTGGCCAACCAGGTGTCCGTGTCAGAGGGCATCAAGCAGGCGCAGAGCGCGATCGCGAACGCCGTGGTGGCCTAGGCGAGCCGTGCCCTACGGCGCCGGCGGGCCGTGGCCGACCGATGCGCCCGCCCGCAGGCCGCCGATCAGGAGCGGCTCGGCCAGCCGGCGGAGCGATCCGTCCGGCTCCCGGATCGGCTCCCGGGACCACTGGACCACCAGGGCCCGGCGGGGCCGGTCAGTGGTGTTGGGCCCGCTGCGGTGCAGCGTGGTGCTCGAGAAGGCCACGATGCCGCCGGCCGGCACCTCCACCATCTCGCCGGGGTCGTCGCCGGCGTAGCCGACCAGGTCGTTGGTCGCCTCGTCCCTCCAGTGCTCTACCCGCTCGGTGGTTCCGGCCCGCTCGTACGGAAGGACCGAGATCGTGCCGTTGACCGCGGTGGCGTCGTCCAGAGCGCACCAGCAGGTCAGGTACCGGCGGTGAGGCACGTCGATGTAGCCCGAGTCCTGGTGCCAGGCGAAGTGCAGCCCCCGCTCGGCAGCCTTCACGACGAACTGCTCGAGGAACAGGTATGCGTCGTCGCCGCAGAGGACCCGGCAGATGTCGGCCATCAGGTCCGAGAACAGGAAGCTCCGCAGCGGCTCGCTGTCCGGGTGACGGTTCGCCAGGAACCAGCGCTGGCCGGGGCGGGTGATGCCGTGACGATCCGGCTCCCGCTCCCGGTCGCGGATCGGGGGCGGCTCGGTGTCGAGGTCGGTCCTGCTCGCCTCGGCGGCCACGAAGCGGTCGCACTCGCCGCGCAGGCCGGCCAGGACCTCCGCCGTGATGACCCGGTCGAGCACGACGTAGCCGCGACGGTCGAGCTCCTCCCTGTGCGCCGGTGTGATGGAAACCATCGGTGATCCTCCTCGTCCGGTGTGGCCCCCTCGAAGTCCCCTTCGGGGCCGGGCTCTCGTCACCCCGATGATGACCCGCACCCGGGCCAAGGGAGCATCACCGAAGGTGACCTTGTCCTTGCACGGTGTGCCGTGAGAGGGAGGGGCAGCGTGCGCCAGCCGCTCCACCTGGCGGACGGGACCCAGGGCGCGGCCTGGCTGGGACGGGGACCGGCATCAGGCGTCGAGTCCCTCCACAGCCACCCCGAGGTCGAGGTGAACCTCGTGACGGGTGGCACCGCCCGCTACCTCGTGGGCGGCTCCAGCGTCGACCTGGGTCCCGACGACCTGGTCTGGCTGCTGCCGCACCAGGACCATGGCCTCACCGCCAGGTCCCCCGACTTCGGCCTCTGGGTGGCCGTGTTCCGGCCCGGCGCCCTCCGCCGGGCCGGGGTGGGCGGCCGCCTGGCGGACCCGTCCCCGGACGACGACCGGCCGTGGACGGCCAGGCTGCCCCGACCCGTTGCCGCCCGGCTGCGCCAGCTGCTGGCGGAGGTGGCGGAGCTCGGGCCGCCGCCGCGTCAGGTCGGCGGCGGCTTGCCCCCGTCGCGGTCCTCGACCTCCAAGCCCGAGCTCCGACCGGGTCAGCGGCCGGCCGGCGAGGGCCGGAGGGGACCGGGTCAGCGGCCGGCCGGCGAGGACGACGCCAAGCTGCTCAACGCCGCCCTCGGCTACCTCGCCGTACGGGCCTGGCTGGCCTGCGTCGGGGCTGCCCACACGCCAGCGACCCGGCCACTCCACCCGTCCGTGCGCCAGGCGGCCCACGCCCTGTGGCAGGAGCCGGCCGGGCTCGACCGCCAGGCGCTGGCCCACCTGGTCGGCCTGAGCCCGGGCCGCCTGAGCCGCCTGTTCAACGAGCAGATCGGGACATCGCTGGCCGACTACCGGCGGCGGGTCATGCTGGCGCGGGTCGTGGAGCTGCGGGCACGGGGGGGCGGCGGCAACCTCACCTCTCTCGCCTACGCGGCCGGGTTCGGCAGCTATGCATCCTTCCACCGCGCCCACGTGCAGATCCTGGGCGAGCCGCCCAGCGCCCGGATGCGAGCGAGGTGACGCCCCCGGGCGGGGAGTGACCCTCCCGGGCGGGGAGTGACCCCTCCCGGGCGGGGAGGTGATCGCACTTTTGGTCGCAGGACGACGCGAACTGCTATCACCTGCCGGGCTGGGTCCGCACACGGTCCGGCCGGCCGCGGCGTCAGCGACGGGCGACCCCGGGCTGCGGAGCATCGGGGGGGGGCCGACGGGAGGCCCGGCGCCCCTCGACGAGCGGGGCCCGGCGCCCC
>JBOGGR010000520.1:0-6204 GCA_050744025.1 Acidimicrobiales bacterium | reverse complement strand
GTGCTGGTGGAGGGGCTGACGAAGTCGTTCGGGTCGGTCCAGGCCCTTCGGGGCATCGACCTGGCCCTGGCCAGAGGGAGCGTGCTCGGCCTGCTCGGGCCGAACGGCTCGGGCAAGACGACGACGGTCCGAATCCTCACGACCCTGCTCCAGCCCGACGGCGGCAGGGCCACCATCGAGGGCATCGACGTGGTCCGCCAGGCCGGCGCCGTGCGCCGGATCATCGGGCTCGCCGGCCAGCAGGCGGCGGTGGACGACACGTTGAGCGGCCGGGAGAACCTGGAGCTGGCGGGGCGCCTCTACCACCTGCCCCGCGCCGAGGCCAGGCGCCGCGCGACCGACCTGCTCGAGCGCCTCGACCTCGTCGACGCCGCCGACCGGCAGGCCAAGACCTACTCGGGCGGGATGCGCCGGCGCCTGGACCTGGGGGCCAGCCTGGTGGCCGAGCCGCGGGTGCTGTTCCTGGACGAGCCCACCACCGGGCTCGACCCGAAGGGCCGCAACGACGTGTGGGCGATAATCCGGGGCCTCGTGGCCGACGGCATGACCCTGCTGCTCACCACCCAGTACATGGAGGAGGCCGACCAGCTGGCCGACGAGATCGCCGTGATCGACCACGGTCGGGTCATCGCGTCGGGCACGCCCGACCAGCTGAAGGACCGGATCGGGGGCGACGTCCTCGAGTTCCGGGTGCTGGACCGGGACCAGCTCTCCCTCGGCGTCGAGACCGTCGCCTCCCTCGGGTCGTCCAGGCCCGACACCGACCTCACGACCGCGACCGTCAGCCTGCCGGTCGGCAGCGCCGGCTCCTCGGCCCTGGTCGACGCCGTGCGCCGCCTCGACGGGGCCGGGATCGGGATCGCCGACCTGGCCCTTCACCGGCCATCGCTCGACAACGTGTTCCTCGCCCTCACCGGCCATGCCGCCGAGGAGGAGGAGTCCGGGCCGCCGTCCCGGGGCCGGGGCCGGGGGCGCCGGGGCCGTGGGGGCGGCGACCGTGGCGGCGGCGACCGTGGCCGGGGACGTGGGGGCCGGGGGGGCGCCGACCGCGGCCGGGGCCGCGACCGTGGCCGCGACCGTGGCCTCGCCACCACCAGCAAGGAGGCCTGAGCCATGGCTGCCACCATCACCGTCCCCGCCCCCCTGCCCGACCTCGCCCCGGAGTCGATGGGGCGGCGGCTCCTCTGGGGGGTCCGCGACTCGGCCGCCCTCACCCGGCGCAACCTCCTGCACGTCTACCGGGTCCCCGCCCTGATCGTGTTCACGGCGCTGCAGCCGATCATGTTCACGCTGCTCTTCCGCTACGTCTTCGGTGGGGCGATCCGGGTCCCGGGGATCAACTACGTCAACTTCCTGATCCCCGGGATCATCGTGCAGACGGCTGCCTTCGGCGCCATCGGGACGGCCATCGGGCTGTCCGACGAGCTGTCCAAGGGCGTGATCGACAGGTTCCGCTCCATGCCGATATCCCGGTCGGCCGTGCTCATCGGCCGGCTGGCGTCGGACATGCTGCGCAACCTCGTCACCGTGCTCATCCTCCTCGGGGTCGGCTACGGGATCGGCTTCCGGCCCACGACCGGCGTCGGGGCGCTGGTCGCCGCCGTGTGCATCGCCGTGCTCTTCAGCCTGGCCATCTCGTGCATCTCCGCCTTCATCGGCCTGGCCGTGAAGGACCCCGAGTCCGTGCAGATGTTCGGGTTCATCTGGATCTTCCCGCTCACCTTCGCCAGCAACGTGTTCGCCCCCACCGCGAGCATGCCTGGCTGGCTCCAGGCCTGGGTGAAGGTGAACCCGGTGTCGATCGTCTCCGAGGCCCTGCGCAACCTGACCCTGGGCGGCCCCACCGTCACCCACGTGTGGGAGAGCTTCGTCTGGATGGCGGCCATCGTGGCCGTGTTCCTCACCCTGGCCGTGCGGGCCTACCGCCGGGTCACCTAGCCCGAGCCGGGCGTCCGGGCGTCACCGCTCCCGGCCCCCCCGACCGGGGTCCCCGAGGTCCCGCCCGGCGCCGAGGTCCCGCCCAGCGCCGAGGTCCCGCCCGGTCGGTCGCCGGCGGGCTCCGGCCCTCGTGGCCTCGATCTCAGAGGTCGGCAAGCCGGGCCAGGTCGGAGCGGTACCGGCCCACGAACCGGGCGGCGAACCCGGCGAGCTCGAGGCTGGGGGGGCCGGCCGGCACCACCTCTATGCGCCCGGGCTCCGAGCGCACGAGCACCAGCTGGTCGGCTGCCAGCCCGCTCTCCTGCAGCGCGTCGGCGGGGAGGGACAGCGTGGCCCCGTCCCCCTCCCCCTGGAGCACGACCGGTCTCTCCACGGCCCCATGGTATCCGCCGGCGGAGCGGGGTCGACCACAGAATCCGGACCGCGCCACGGCGACGGACCGGGCTCTAGTCTCGGGCCCGGCAGCGACAGGCGAAGAGGAGGAGGGGCCAGAGGTGGAGCCGAAGGAGACCCTCGCCGTCGACGAGATCGACCTCTCGGACCTGGAGGGCTTCTGGACGCTGCCCGTCGAGGAGCGGGAGGGCGCGTTCGTCACCCTGCGCCGGGAGCGGCCCATGGCGTTCTTCGCCGAGCCGGAGGCGACGTTCGTGCCGACGGGGCCGGGGTACTGGGCGCTCACCCGCTACGGCGACGTGGTGGAGGCGAGCCGGCGCCCCCAGGACTTCTGCTCTGGCCGGGGCAGCACGAGCATCCCCGACCTGCCGCCGGAGTTCCTCGAGTACTACGGCGGGATGATCAACGCCGACGATCCCAAGCACGCCCGACTGCGGCGCATCGTGTCCAGGGCCTTCACCCCTCGGAGGCTCCACGACCTGGAGGAGGCGGTCCAGCGGATGGCCGGGGCCATCGTGGACGAGGTGGCGGAGAGGGGGGAGTGCGACTTCGTCACCGAGGTCGCCGCCCCCCTGCCGCTGCGGATCATCTGCGACATGATGGGGGTCCCGGCCAGCCAGTACCAGTTCGTGCTGGACCGGACGAACATCATCCTGGGAGCGACCGACCCGGAGTTCGTCGCCGACCTGGACCAGCTCTACGGGGCCCTCCTCACCGCCGGCGCGGAGCTGGGCGAGCTGGTGCGAGAGCTGGGCCGGAGCTGCCGGGAGGAGCCGACTGGGGACGTGACCTCGGCGCTGGTCAACGCCGAGCTGGACGGGGAGCGGCTGTCGTTCGACGAGCTGGCGTCGTTCTTCATCCTGCTGGTCGTGGCCGGCAACGAGACCACGCGCAATGCCATCACCTGGGGGATGCTCACCCTGGACCAGCACCCCGACCAGCGGGCGGCCTGGGCGGCGGACTTCGACGGGCTGGCGGCGACCGCCGTCGACGAGATCGTGCGCTGGGCCTCGCCGGTGATCCAGATGCGGAGGACCGCGACCAGGGACACCCTCCTCGGCGGCCACCAGTTCCACGAGGGGGACAAGGTGCTCCTCTTCTACAGCTCGGCCAACCGCGACGACGCCGTGTTCGACGCCCCGTACCGCTTCGACCTGCGCCGGCCGGACAACCGCCACGTCGGATTCGGCGGCTACGGGCCGCACTTCTGCCTGGGTGCGCACCTGGCCCGCCGTGAGATCACCGTGATGTTCCGGGAGCTGCTGCACCGGCTCCCCGACCTTCACGTGGCCGGTGAGCCCCAGCGCCTGCGCTCCAACTTCATCAACGGCATCAAGCACCTGCCCTGCGCCGGCGGGACGGCGAGGGCCGGATGAACCCGGGGCCCGACAGCGCAGGCGGGCTGGGCACGGTGGTCGTCGTCGGGGCGTCGCTGGCCGGGCTCCGCGCCGTCGAGACCCTGAGGCGGGACGGCTTCGCGGGTCGGCTCTTCCTGGTCGGGGCCGAGGAGCACTTCCCTCCCTACGACCGCCCCCCGCTGTCCAAGGAGGTGCTTACCGGAGCCTGGGAGCCCGAGCGGGCCCGGCTGCGGATCGACGACGGCCTGGACGTCGAGCTGCTGCTCGGCCGGCGGGCGGTCGCCCTCGACCTGGGCAGGCGGGAGGTGACGCTTGCCGGGGGAGAGGCGCTCGGCTTCGACGGCCTGGTGGTCGCCACGGGGGCCGCTCCCCGGAGGCTCGCCGGCGTGGACGACGGCCTCGGCGGCGTGGCGGTCCTGCGCACGGTGGAGGACTGCCTGGCCCTGCGGGACGAGCTCGACAAGGAGCCGGCGGTCGTGGTGATCGGGGCCGGGTTCATCGGGTGCGAGGTGGCGTCGGCCTGCCGGAGCCGGGGCCTCGAGGTGACGGTGGTGGAGGCCCTCCCCCTCCCCCTCGTCAGGGTGCTCGGCCAGGAGATGAGCGAGATGGTGGTCGGGCTCCACCGCGACCACGGCGTCGGGTTCCGCCTGGGCGTGCCGGTGGCCGGGCTCCGGGGGTCGGGCCGGGTCGAGGAGGTGTTGCTGGGCGGGGGGACCGCTCTCCCGGCCGACCTGGTGGTGGTCGCCATGGGCGTAGTGCCGGAGACGGGTTGGCTGGCCGGCTCCGGCCTGGCCATCGGTGACGGGGTCCTGCTGGACGAGAGCTGCACGGCCGTCGGGGTGGACCGGGTGGTGGCAGCCGGGGACGTGGCCCGGTGGCACAACCCTGTCTTCGGCGAGTCGATGCGGGTGGAGCACTGGACCAACGCCGCAGAGCAGGGCGAGGCGGCCGCCTCGAGCCTCCTCCGGGGCAGGGAGGCGGCCGAGGCGTTCCGGCCGGTGCCGTACTTCTGGTCCGACCAGCACGGCAGCCGCATCCAGTTCGTCGGGGTTCCCGGCGAGGCGGTGAGGATCGTGGAGGGGGCCGTGGCCGAGCGGCGCCTGGTCGCCGCCTACGGGCACAACGGCCGGATCGTGGGCGCCCTGTGCCTCAACTGGCCCGCCCGGACCATCCCGTACCGGCGCCTGGTCGAGGAGGGCGCCCCGTTCCCCACCGGGAGCGCCGCTTGACCGGGGCGCCGGCGGCGGGGCTGCCCGGGGCCGGGGCGCCGGCGGCGGGGCTGCCCGCTTGGCTCCACCACGTGGCCGAAGGCCCGGAGGATGCCCCCGTCGTCGTCCTCTCCAACTCGCTCGGGACCACCCTCGGCATGTGGGACCCCCAGGTCTCCGCCCTGGTGGAGCGGTGGCGGGTCGTCCGCTACGACCAGCGGGGCCACGGCCGGTCCGCTGTCCCCCCGGGGCCGTGCTCGATCGCCGACCTCGGGGGCGACGTCCTCGCGCTGCTGGACTCGCTCGGCGTCGACCGGGTGTCGTTCTGCGGGCTGTCCCTCGGCGGCATGGTCGGCATGTGGCTGGCGGCCCATGCCCCTCACCGGATCGACCGTCTCGTGCTGTGCTGCACGTCGGCACGTCTGGGGCCGCCCGAGGCCTGGGCCGAGCGGGCCGCCACCGTCCTCGCCGAGGGGATGGGCGCGATCGCTGAGGCCACGGTCGGCCGGTGGTTCACGCCGTCGTTCCGGGAGCGGGCCCCACGCATCGTCGACGGGGTACGGCGCATGCTGCTGGCGACCTCGCCGCAGGGCTACGCCGCGTGCTGTCGAGCCATCGAGGCCATGGACCTCCGGGCCGACCTCGGGTCCATCACCGCTCCGACACTGGTGGTGGCGGCGGCCGACGACCCGTCGACTCCCCCCTCCCATGGCGAGGAGATACATGGTGCCGTAGCAGGCTCGCGCATGGTGGTTCTCCCCTCGGCCGCCCACCTGGCCAACCTGGAGCAGCCGGGACCCTTCACGGCGGCCCTGCTCGCTCACCTGGAGGGCGGCCCCGCCACCTGACCCCCGCGGCAGTCCCGCCTCTTGTCCGCCGCGGCGGCGGCCCATCCGCCACGACCGGCTCGGCTCCGGACCGGCCGCGGATCCGCGGCGCGACGCCTGGCCCCTTTCGAGCGTCGAGTAGACAAGGGCGAGGAGGGCTGGGTGGCAGGAGCGCCGGCGGCGCCGGAGGACCTGGTTCGGCTGTGCGCCGCCGTCCATCCGCGCCTGGTCCGGGTCCTGTACCTGCACTGCGGGGACGGGGGCGTCGCCGAGGACCTGGCCCAGGAGGCCCTGCTCCGGGCGTGCGCCCGCTAGGAGCAGGTGGGCCGCATGGACGCTCCCGAGGCCTGGGTGATGAGGGGTCGGGCTCAACCTGGCGGCGTCCGGTTGGAGGCGGCGAGCCGCGGAGCGCCGGGCCCTCGCCCGCCACGGCGCTGCTACCGAGGCGCCGGCAGGGTTGCACCCGGCTGTGGCGTAAGG
>JBOGGR010000519.1:0-3739 GCA_050744025.1 Acidimicrobiales bacterium | reverse complement strand
GGGCGGCGCCCGGGGCGGCGGGGCCCGGGGCGGCGGGAGCGGGGCCCGGGGCGGTGGGGACGCCGGCGACGGGGGCGGGGCCCGGGTCAGACGGCGAAGAAGACGGTCTCATCGTCCCCCTGTAGGTGGATGTCGAAGACGAGCCCGCCGTCGCCCGGCCGGGCCACGAGCGTCGACCGGGCCGCCGCGTCGGGCAGGGCGGACAGGACCGGGTCCAGGGCGTTGGCCTCGGCCTCGTCCGGGAAGTAGACGCGGGTGACGAGCCGGCGGAGAAGGCCCCGGGCAAAGACGGAGACGTCGACGTGCGGGGCCTGCGTGCCGTCGGGCCCCGGGATGGGGCCGGGCTTCACGGTGAGGAACCCGAACCGGCCCTCTGCATCCGTCGGGCAGCGCCCGAATCCCCGGAACCAGCCGGTAGGAGAGCCGCCGGGAGGAGAGCCGCCGGGAGGAGAGCCGCCGTCGGGGAAGCGGCCCTCCGGGTCGGCCTGCCAGGTCTCTACCAGCGCGTCGGCCACCGGCTCGCCGGCCCCGTCGAGGAGCCGCCCGGCCAGGCGGAAGGCGCCACGGGTCCCCTCGGCCACGACCAGCGGACCGTCGGGCCACGGCAGGGCGAACACGAAGAAGGGGCCGATCGTCTGGGAGGGGGTGAGTTGGGCCGTGCTCACGAGCCGGCCGCCGGTCGAGGCGCGCCGGGCCCCGAGCCGCCCAGAACGATGTCGAAGCGGTAGGCGAGCGCCCACTCGGGGACCGTGGCATCCAGGTCGAAGAGGCACACCAGCCGCTCCCGGGCCGCCTCGGGGACCGAGTTGAGGATCGGGTCGTGCGGGAGCAGCGGGTCGCCCGGGAAGTACATCTGGGTGACGAGGCGATCGACGAACTCCCCCCCGAGGAGAGAGAAGTGGATGTGCGCCGGCCGCCAGGCGTTGTGGTGGTTGCTCCACGGATAGGCGCCCGGCCTGATCGTGACGAAGCGGTAGCGGCCATCGTCGTCTGTGAGGCAGCGGCCGGCGCCGGTGAAGCCGGGATCCAGCGGGGCCGGGTGCCGGTCGGTCTCATGGGCGTAGCGGCCGGCGGCGTTGGCCTGCCAGATCTCGATGAGGCTTCGCCGGACCGGCCGGTCCTCACCGTCGCGGACCTGGCCGGCGACGACGATCCGCTGCCCCTGAGGCTCCCCGGCATGCTGGCGGGTGAGGTCGTGGTCGAGATCGCCCACCCTGTCGTCGCCGAGAAGGGGCCCAGTGACCTCGGTCATGCGGTGGGGGAGGAGGACGACGGGCCGATGGGGGGCCCGCCGCGCCGTCGAGCGATAGTCGGGATAGCGGTACGGCGGGTGGACCTGAGCGTCCTCGAGCCTGCCTCCGGGCGCGAAAGCCCCTTGCCGTGTCATCTCCGTGCTCCGGTAGCCTCGACCAGCACCGTGAGCAATCTAGATCGCTACCGCGCCGTCCTGCGGTCCCCGGGGGTCGGCTGGCTCCTGGCCACGTCCCTGCTGGGCCGGCTTCCCTCGGCCATGATGGGCCTCGGGATCGTGCTGCTCGTCTCGCGGGCCACGGGCTCCTATGCCGGGGCCGGTGCGGTGACGGCCGTGTACGTGAGTGGCGCGTGCGCGGCGGCCGGTCTCCTCGGCAGGGCGGCCGACCGGCTGGGCAGGCGGCCGGTGCTGGCTGCGACGGCCGTCCTGGATGCCGCCGCCCTCGTGACGCTGTCGCTGGTCCCGGTGGCCGACACCGCGGCCCTGCTGGTCGTGGCCGCGGTGGCTGGAGCCAGCACGCCCCCGGTCGCCGCCTCGGTCCGCTCCCTGTGGCCCGACCTGCTCGACGACGCAGGAGGAGAGGCCATCTACGCGCTCGACGCCACGCTCCAGGAGGTCACGTTCATCGTCGGCCCGGCCCTCGTCGGGGCGCTCACCGCCGCGGCCAGCCCGGCCGTCGCAGTGGCCACGGGCGGCGTCCTCGGACTGGTGGGCACGGCCGCCCTCGCCAGCCATCGGGCGATGGGCGGGCGAGGACGGCCGGAGGCCGCGCGCACGCGGGGGCGCATCCGCTCCCCCGGCCTCACCACGCTGATCGTGGCCGCCACCGCGATCGTCCTCGGGTTCGGCGTCGTCGAGGTGGCGGCTGCCGGCTTCGCCGGAGCGCGCCACTCCAGCAGCCAGGCCGGCCTCCTCCTCGCCACCTGGGCCGCGGGCTCGCTGGTGGGCGGCCTGGGGCTGGGGGCGCGGGTCCAGGGACGGAAGGCGGGGAGGCGCTTCCCGTGGCTCGTGGTGGTCCTGGCCGCCGGCGTCGGGATCCTCTCCCTCGCCTCGGACCTGCCCCTCCTCTACGTCCTGCTGTTCCTCTCTGGCGCGACCATCGCCCCCACGCTGGGCTGCCTCTACAGCCTGGTCAGCGGGGTGGCGCCAGCCGGGAGCGGCACCGAGGCGTTCGGATGGCTGTCGACGGGGTTCCTGGCCGGGTCGGCCGTGGGCGCAGCCATCGGCGGGGTGGCGGTCCAGGACCTGGGGGCCCGGGGGGCGTTCCTGGTGGCCGCCGCCTGCAGCGGCCTCGGGGCCATGGTCGTGCTCAGCCGGCGCCGGACCCTGTCGCGCCCTTCAGCGGCCCGCCAGCTCGTGCTGGACGGCGGCCCGCTCGGCCAGGATGGGCTGGACGTGCCCCTCCACCATGGCCCGGTGGACGGGGTGGTCGGCATAGCGGCGGTAGCCGTCGGCGTCGTCGAAGTCGGCCACGATAGCCAGGTCCCAGGTCCCGGCCGACACCCCGGCATCGGGACCGAAGAGGTAGCTGCGGATCTCCGGGATCTGGCCCGGTAGGCGGCCAGCGGCCTCCAGCACGGCCTGGCGCTGCTCGGGGGTGGCGTCCGGCTTCCAGCGCATCATCACCACGTGGCGGAACACGGCGGTCCTCCTGGCTCGGCTGTGGTCTTCGACCGGCCCCTCGGGCCGGCGCTGGTCTTGGGCCTGCCTCCCGAGCCGGCCGTGCCCCCGGGCCTGCCTCCCGGGCCGGCCGTGCCCCCGGGCCGCCCTGCCGGGTCGGTGCTTCCCCCGGCCGGGCGCACCACGTAGGCGCACTGCCGCTGGCCAGAGGCGATGTGGGTGACCCTCTCCACCGAGGCGTCAGGGAGCACAGACCTGATGAAGTCGATCTCGCTGGAGCACGCCTGGCCGTGGCGCAGGGCGATCCCGAGGACCGCGCAGTTGTGCTCCACGATCCGGAACGAGCCGTCCGCCTCCTCCGAGCAGTCGGCCAGGTAGCCGTCCTCGTCCAGGATGCGGGTGAGGCCCGCGACCCGGCTGGCCAGGTCCCCGTCGCCCAGGCGGGCCCTGGCCTCTCGGATCCGGCGGTCCCGCCGGCGGAGGAAGAGGTGGGTCACGACCGCAGGGTCCTCCTCCTCCAGGTAGGCCAGCAGCTCGTTGGTGAGCTGGGGGTAGGCCCGGGGGAACAGCCCGTCGGCCCTCGGGGTCAGGTGGTAGTGGTGCTTGGGACGGCCCGGGCCGCCCCTCGTCTCCCGGCGCCCCACGAGGTCGTCCCGCATGAGGGCGGTGAGGTGCTGGCGCACGGCGCTGGCGGTGACGCCGAGATCCTCGGCCACCTCCTCGGCCCTCGCCTCCCCCCGCGTCTTGAGGGACACGAGGATCGCGCGCCGACCCGGTGCCAGGGTGGGGAGGGCGGTGCTGAGGGCGGTGTCTACGACGGCAGCGTCCACGGCTCACAGATGCTAGGGGCGGTTCACTGGCGTTCCC
>JBOGGR010000518.1:0-5083 GCA_050744025.1 Acidimicrobiales bacterium | reverse complement strand
GTCCTGGTGCTGCGCGAGGCGGCCGGCCGGGGCCGGCGGGGGCGGGCCCGCTCGGCGCGGCGGCGGACCCGGAGCTTGAGGGCGGTCGGGCCGAGGGCGAAGTGCTCCCGGATGCGGCGCTCCAGGTAGCGCAGGTACGTCGGCGGGAGGGCGCGGTCGGTGAACAGGGTGAAGGTCGGCGGGTCGGTGGCCCCCTGCACGGCGTAGAGGACCCGGGCGCCAGGGGCGGGCTGGGCCCCCTGGGCGGCCTCCATGACCAGGTTGAGCTCCCGAGTCGGCACCCGCCGGCCGTAGGCCTCGATGGAGCGGGTCAGCGCCGGCATGAGGCGGTGGACCCCGAGCCCGGTGAGGGCGCTGACCCGCAGGACCGGCGCGTACGCGAGGAACCCGAGGCGGTCCTCCACCTCGGCGGTGACGGCTGCGCGGTCGTCGGGGCCGAGGACCTCCCACTTGTTGAGGACGATCACCACCGGGCTGCCGGCAGCGTCGACCCGTTCGGCCAGGCGCTGGTCCTGGTGGGTGACCCCGGCCGTGGCGTCGACCACGAGCACGGCCACGTCGGCCCGGTCGATGGCCTGGAGGGCCCGGACGAGGGAGTAGTACTCGGGGCCCTCCCCGATGCGGGACTTGCGGCGCATGCCGGCCGTGTCGACGAAGCGAAGGGAGCCTGCCTCGGTAGTGACCAAGGTGTCGATGGCGTCCCGGGTCGTGCCAGGGAGGTCGTGGGTGACGGAGCGCTCGTCGCCCACCAGGCGGTTGAAGAGCGTGGACTTGCCGACGTTGGGCCGGCCGACCACGGCGATGGACGGCACCTTCTGGCCGGCGCCGGGCGGGGTCGCGTCGGCAGCGCCGGGGGCCGTGTCGGATGGAGGGGGCACTTCGGCGCCGGCCGGCAGCAGGCGGACGACCTCGTCGAGGAGCTCGCCGGCGCCCCGCCCGTGGAGGGCGCTCACCATGACCGGGTCGCCGAGGCCGAGGCGTGTGACGGCCCAGGCGTCGGCCTCCCGCAGCGCGGTGTCGACCTTGTTCGCCACGACCAGAGCCGGGACCGGGGACCGCCGGACGAGAGCGGCGACGGCCTCGTCCTCGGCGGTGACGCCCACCACGGCGTCGACGACTAGCAGGACCAGGTCGGCCTCGGCCAGGGCCCGCTCGGCCTGGGCGCTGACGCTTGCCTCCAGGCCCCCGGCCCCGGCCAGCCAGCCGCCGGTGTCGACCAGCGTGAAGGCCCGCCCGTTCCACTCCGTCGCGAGCGCTAGGCGGTCCCTGGTCACCCCCGGGTCCTCCTGGACCACCGCCACCCGGCGCCCCACCAGCCGGTTGACGAGGGATGACTTCCCGACGTTGGGCCGGCCCACCACGGCCACGGTGCTGCTGTCGGCCTCGCCGCCCTGGCCGGGGCCCCAACCCCGGCCTCCTCCCGAGGCGGGGGCCCCCTCCCCCGCCCGGGCCGTGCTCCCGGCGGCTTCGCCGCCCCGGCCGGGCAGGGTCACGCTGACCGCTCCAGGGCCCGCCGCAGGGACAGCCCGTCGGTGGGCACGACCTCGACCGGGCGAGGCAGGTCGGACGGGCGCAGGCCGTCCAGGAATCGGCCCTCGGACAGGCACACGTCCGGGAGCAGGTAGCGGTGCCCTTCCGGCTCGCCGGCGAGGGCGCGGGCCAGGTCCGCGCCGACCAGGAGCCCGGTCACTGCGATGTTGCCGCCGAAGAAGTCGTTGGGCACCGGGACCACCCGCACGTCGTCCCGGCGCAGCGCCCCGACCAGTGGCCACAGGACCGAAGCCCCGTACTCCCCGGTGAGCACCCCGATGGGACGACGGACCGCAGCCCGGACGGGTGGCGAAGGCTCGTCGCGCCGGGCGCGGTAGCCCTCGGCAGGGGCCCCGTCCACCCAGGCGAAGAAGCCGGGGCGGGGGCCGAAGGCCGCGCTGGCGTCGCCGGCGAAAGCGGCCGCGAAGGCCCGGGCCATCCCGATGCCATTCTCGTGCTGGGGGAAGCCCTCGTATGCCGGAGCAGGCGGGAACGGCCGGCCGGCCAGCAGGTGGTACTCGTCCGCGGCGAAGACGAGGCGCCGTCCCACGGTGGCGAGGAACAGCTCCTGCCACTCCCCCACCAGGTCCAGCACCGCCTCGGCCTCGGCCCGCGTGTGGGGGCGCATGGCCGCCTCGGGCGAGTGGCGGCTCACCCCCAGGGGGACGGCGGCGGCCGTGGCCAGCTCCGGGTACTCGTCGAGCATCCCCGCCAGGGTGTCCTCCAGCACGGCCCCGTCGTTGACCCCGGGGCAGACCACTATCTGGCCGTGGACCTCGATGCCGGCGTCCAGCAGGGCCCGGAGCCAGCGCAGGCTGGTGGCGCCCCGGCGGTTGCGGAGCAGGCGCGCCCGGACGTCGGGGTCGGTGGCGTGGATGCTCACGAAGAGGGGCGACAGCCGCTCCATCACCACCCGCTCGAGATCGGCCTCGGTGAACCGGGTCAAGGTCGTGAAGTTGCCGTACAGGAAGGACAGGCGGTAGTCGTCGTCCTTCTGGTACAAGCTGCGCCGCATCCCCTTCGGCAGCTGGTGGATGAAGCAGAACTCGCAGTGGTTGTCGCACGTCCTGACCCGGTCGAAGAGGGCGGACGAGACCTCGGCGCCGAGAGGCCGGCCGGCCTCCTTGGACACGCGGACCGTGAGCTCGAGGCCGCCGCGGCGCACCTCGATCTCCAGGTCGGCCTCGTCGGTCGCGAGCTGGTACTGGATGACGTCACGGGGCACCTGGCCGTTGACGGCGACGATCTCGTCGCCCGGCGCCAGGCCTGCCCCGGCGGCGGGCGAGCGGTCGCCGACGGCCACCACCCGAGGCAGCGACATGTGGACAGGATAGGCCAGAGGGGTCGGGGGCCCGCTCGGGACGGCGAACCGGGGAGGTAGCGTGGGCCGGCGTGGACGTGGAAAGGGTGCTTCTCGCCCAGCCCCGCGGCTTCTGCGCCGGCGTGGAGATGGCCATCAAGGCCCTGGCCTGGATGTGCCGGGTGTTCGAGCCGCCCGTCTACTGCTACCACGAGATCGTCCACAACAAGGTGGTGGTCGACCGCTTCACCGGCCTCGGGGTGGTCTTCGTGGACGACGTCGGCGAGGTACCGCCCGGGGCCCCGCTGATGCTGAGCGCCCACGGGTCGGCGCCCGAGGTCGTGGCCGCGGCCCGGGCCCGGGGCGGCGTCGTGGTGAACGCGGTGTGCCCGCTCGTGACCAAGGTCCACCACGAGATGAAGGTCCGGGCCAGCAAGGGCTACACGGTCGTATACGTGGGCCACGCCGGCCACGAGGAGGCCGTCGGCACCATGGCCGTGGCCCCCGCAGCGGTCCGCCTCGTCGAGTCGGAAGCCGACGTGGACGCCCTCCCCGACCTCTCGGGGGACGTGGCCCTCCTGGCCCAGACGACGCTCAGCCACGACGAGTGGAGCGGCATCCGGGCCCGGGCCCACGACCGGTTCCCGGACCTGTGGATGCCGGGCCGGAGCGACCTGTGCTTCGCCACCACCAATCGCCAGGCCGCCCTCGAGGCCATCGCCGGCGACGTCGACGCGGTGGTGGTCATCGGCTCGGCCAACTCCTCCAACACCGTCGCCCTGGAGAAGGTGGCCAGGGCGACCGGCTGCGCCCGGGTCCACCGGGTCAATGCCGCCGACGAGCTGCCGCCGGACCTGTCCGGCACCGTCGGCGTCACGGCAGGGGCCTCGGCTCCCGAGGAGCTGGTGCGAGCCGTCATCGCCCGCCTCGCCCCCCGCGCCGGGGTCGAGGAGGTGCGGGTCACGGACGAGGACGAGTACTTCCCGCCGCCCCGCGAGCTGCGCGACCTGCTGCGGGTGGTGGCCACGGGCGTGGCGGCGGCGGTGGGCGCGCCTCCCGATCCGTCCAGGCCGGCCCCCGACGACCGGGCGCTGGCCGCCAGCGACGCCCTGGAGGCGCTGGCCTCCTGAGGTCGCACCGATGGTGCTACCATAGGGCCGTGGGTGTGGTGAAGCGGTCCGTCTCGCTCGACGCCGCCGTGGCTGCCGCCGCCGATGCGGCCGCCGCCGAGGACGGCGTCTCGTTCAGCGCCTGGCTGTCCGAAGCCGCCGGGCGCCGCCTCCGGGTCCGGGAAGGGCTCCAAGGCGTAGCCGAGTGGGAGGCGGGGGCCGGCGCCCTCACCAGAGAGGAGCGCGCCGCCGGCGAGGCGCTCCTGGACCGGCTCCTCCGCCGTCCGGAGCAGGGTCAGGCTCGGAGCGCGTGACGGCCGAGGGCCTCACCTACGACACCGGGGCGTTGGTCGCGGCCGAGCGCGACGACCGCCTGCTGTGGTCGCTCCACCGTGCAGCGCTCCGTCGGGGCCTGCCGCCCGTGGTTCCTGCAGGAGTGCTCTCCGAGGGATGGCGGGGAGGCCCTCAGGAGACCCTGTCGAGGCTGTTGAAGGGCTGCCGCGTCGAGGACCTGTCCGAGACCCAGGCCCGGGCAACCGGCACGCTCTCCGCCCGCTCCCGGCACGACGACGTCGTCGACGTCTCCGTCGTCGAGGGGGCTGTCCGCCGAGGGCACGCCGTCGTCACCTCGGACCCGACCCACATCCGCCGGGTGGCTGATGCCGCTGGCGTGATCCTCGAGATCCACTCGGTCTGACCTATATCCGTGAGCTCGGCCGAGCCCGGGCCGGGACGGGGCGTGATCCGCCACACGGGCCTTTCGTTGCAGGAGGCCTGGGGTCGCAAAACCATCCAGTCCCCCCAACGAGAGGTCACCGCCCGACCGGGGCTCGGCCTGGTGGCCGTGATCGACGAGCAGGTGGGCCGCCCCGGCCCCAGAGCTCCTCGTCGAGGGCGTTCACCTCGATGCCGCCCATGGCCCGAGCGAGTGGCGCGCACCGGTGCCCCCGGCCCCCCCCGGCCCTTCTCGTCCTCCCTCTTGACTGTCACAGCCATGTGGTAGTATCGAACGTATGTTCAGGGAGCTGGAGGAGGCGGTGGGGGCCATAGAGGCGGTGCTGGCGGGCCTCGAGCCGGGGGCCCTTTCTGGAGAAGACGCCCGGGCCATGGTGCAGGTCTTCGCGAAGGGCGAGCGCCTCTGCTC
>JBOGGR010000517.1:0-10210 GCA_050744025.1 Acidimicrobiales bacterium | reverse complement strand
TTGAACCCGCCCCCACCCTCTGCCTCACTCCTCAAAGAACCCCGGGGGAACCAGGCGTTCCTCGCCCAGCGCCCACTCGTTCTCCCGTTCTGCGCTTGTTTCAGGACTAGAGTGAGCCGGGGGCCGCACGGACGGCCCCACATTCGCGAGAGGAACCGTCTACGCCGAGCGCCTTCACTTCCGACGCTGTCGCCGCCCTGGCCGGGCCGGCCTGGCTGGCCGACGCACGGGTCGCGGCGTTCGAGCGCTTCGCGTCCGCCGCGCTCCCGAGCGAGTCCGAGGAGGTCTGGCGCTACAGCCGCATCGACGACCTGGACCTGGACGCCTACGTCCCTCTGGCCCCGGCTCCCGGCGGGCCGCCTCCCGCGCCTGGGGGGCTGTCTTCCGTGGTCCCCCCATCCCTGGCCCGGCTGGTGGACGGGCTGGGGCCGAGGTCCGGCCTCCTCGTGGCACGGGACGGGGGCATCGTCCACGCCGAGCTCGACCCGGCGGCGGCGGCGCAGGGGGTCACGATGGGGCCCCTCGCCGAGGCGGAGGACGGCGTCTCACTGCTCGGCTCCGTGGCCGGCTCCCCTGATGCCCTGGTGGAGCTGGCCAACGCCTTCGTGCCGGCCCCGGCCCTCTTGAGCGTCCCGGCCGGCGTCACCCTCTCCGGCCCGCTGGTGGTCGTCCACTGGACCGGGGCCGACGGCGGGGCGGCGTTCCCGCGCACGGTCGTCCGGGTCGGCGAGGGAGGCAGGGCCAAGGTCGTGGAGCTGGCTTCCTCGACCGACGTGGCCGCTCTCGTCGTCCCGGTGGTCGAGCTGGACGTTGCCGACGGGGCCGACCTCGGCTATCTCGGGGTGCAGGACCTGGGACGGCGGGTCTGGCAGGTGGCGTACCAGGCCAGCCGGGTGGGCCGTGACGCCCACCTGCGCTCCTTCAGCGTGGCCCTGGGCGGCCATTACGCACGGCTGCGGACCGACTCCCGCCTGGTCGGCCAGGGCGGGTCGACCGACCTGCTGGCCGCCTACTTCGGCGACGCGGACCAGATGCACGACTTCCGCACCATGCAGGACCACGACGCCCCCAAGACCACCAGCGACCTGCTGTTCAAGGGGGCGGTGGCCGGGGAGGCCCGCTCCGTCTACAGCGGGCTCATCCGGGTGCGCCGGGGGGCGGTCGGGACCAACGCCTTCCAGACCAACCGCAACCTGGTGCTGTCGGAGGGGGCGCACGCCGACTCGGTGCCCAACCTGGACATCGCCGAGAACGACGTCCGCTGCTCGCACGCCTCGGCTGTGGGCCCGGTCGACGAGGACCAGCGCTACTACCTGGAGAGCCGGGGGGTGCCGACCGACCTGGCCGACCACCTGATCGTGCTGGGGTTCTTCGACGACATCCTCGGCCGCTCCCCCGTCCCTGTCCTCTCCGGGGCGCTGCGCGACGCGGTGGCGGTCAAGCTGGCCGGTCCCCCGGCTGCGGTCGAGGTCGGCTGATGGGGGACCGCGTCACGGTCTGCCGTCGGGACGACCTGGCCTCGGGGGAGCCCCGGCTGGTCGAGGTGGCCGGGCACCGGATCGCCCTGGTCCGCATCGGTGACGACTTCTACGCCATCGGCGACCGCTGCAGCCACGCCGACTACTCCCTCTCCGAGGGAGAGGTGATGGCCGAGGAGCGCGAGATCGAGTGCTGGAAGCACGGCAGCACGTTCTCCCTCGTGACCGGGGAGCCTCAGTCGCTGCCCGCCACCAAGGCCGTCCCGGTGTACGAGGTGCTGGTCGACGGCGACGAGGTGACGGTGGCGGTCCCGTGAGCGGACGGGCAGCGGGCGGGTCCGTGCTGCGGATCGAGGGCCTGCGGGCCGGGATCCCGGGCCGGGAGATCCTCGCGGGCATCGACCTCGGGGTCCGTAGCGGCGAGGTCCACGCCATCATGGGGCCCAACGGCTCGGGCAAGAGCACGCTGTCCCACGTGCTCATGGGCCGTCCCGGCTACCGGGTGCTCGGCGGCCGCGTCACCCTCGACGGGGAGGAGCTGCTCGGCCTTCCCACGTGGCGCCGGGCCCAGGCCGGGCTCTTCCTGGCCCTCCAGTACCCCATCGAGGTGCCTGGGGTGGACATGGGCCGGGCGCTGGCTGCCGCCCTGCGGGCCGGGGACCGTGACGCCGAGGCGGCGGAGGTGCCGGCCCGGCTGGCGGCCGAGGCCGACCGCATCGGCTACGACCGGCGACTCCTCGCCCGGCCCCTCAACGTCGACCTGTCCGGGGGGGAGAAGAAGCGCAACGAGACCGTCCAGCTCGGGGTCCTACGGCCCCGTTTCGCCGTGCTCGACGAGATCGACTCGGGCCTGGACGTGGACGCCCTCCGAGCGGTGGCCGGGCGGGTCGCGGCGGCGACCAGCGAGACGGGCGTCGGCGTGCTGGCCATCACCCACTACAGCCGCCTCCTCCGCGAGCTGCGGCCCGACGTGGTGCACGTGCTCTCCGAGGGCCGGATCGCCGCCACCGGCGGTCCCGAGCTGGCCGAGGAGCTGGAGCGGACCGGCTACGCCGCCTACGGCGGCGACAGGGCCGAGGCCGGGTAGGTCCCGGCCGCCGGCTCGCTCTCCCTGCTGGCTGGGAGCTCGACCACGAATCGGGCGCCCCCTCCCGGTCGCTCCTCCACCCAGACCGTCCCCCGGTGGAGGGTGACGTGCTCGGCCACCAGGGCCAGGCCCAGCCCGACTCCGTCGGTGCCGAGGCGGCGGCGGGCCAGCGGCCCCCGGGAGAACCGCTCGAAGACGCGTGTCCGGTCCTCGGGCGGCACCCCGGGACCTGCGTCGTCCACTATCAGGCGGGCCCGGTCGCCCAGTCGCTGCACCCTGACCTCCACCGCCCCTCCGCCGTGGCTGCGGGCGTTGCCGAGCAGGTTGGCCACGACCCGCTCCAGCCGCCGCTTGTCCCCCTGGACCCTCAGGTCCGTGGCCCCCGGCTCCACCACCAGGGGGACGCCTGTGGACCGCTCCTGGGCCATGGCGTGGCCCACCAGCTCGTCGAGGCGCACGGGCTCGAGGTCCCGCTCGCTCTCGACGATGCCGGCGTCGTAGCGGGATATCTCCAGCAGGTCCTGCACCAGGCGCTCGAACTGACGGACCTCGGCCCCGAGCAGGTCCAGCGCCTGCTGGCTCCGGGCCGACAGCTCCTCCCTCCGTGCCTCCAGCACCCCGAGGGTGGTGGAGAGGGTGGTCAGGGGGGAGCGCAGCTCGTGGGCCACGTCGGACGCGAACCGGGCATCCCGCTGGATCCGCAGCTGGAGGGCGTCCACCATGGCGTTGAAGGAGGAGGCCAGGCCGGCCAGGTCCACGTCGCCGCCGGCCTCGAGCCTCGTCTCCAGTCGGCCTTCGGAGATCTGCGCGGCCACCCGGGCGGTCTCGGCCAGCGGCATCAGGGCCCGGCGGCTCACCGAGCGCCCGGCCGCCGCGCCGAGGGCCGTCGTGGCGGCGGCCGCCGCAGCCAGGGACAGGGCGAGGACCGAGAGCGTGTGGTTGAGGCTCTGCAGGTCGAAGACCTCGAAGTATGCCCCCTGGACGGCCGCCAGCGGCACCCCGACGGCCAGCTCCGGATGGCTGTTCAGCACGAAGTGCTGCTCCGCAGCGCTCCGGTGGGCGACGACCTGGTCGCGCAGGGTGGCTGGGAGCCCGTTCTTGCCCACGACCAGGGAGCTGGCGTACCAGTGTCCCCTGTAGTGCAGGACCGAGGCCGAGCTGGCCGCAGTCCCGAGGGACGTGAGGAGCTGGGGGACGTCCGTGGCCCGGGTGCTCGGGAGGTCGCCGCGCAGGAGCGAGGCATTGACGAACGTCTGGCGACGGGCCGACGTCTCCTCGCTGCGCAGAACCGAGGATCGGGTGAGGGCGTACGTGATGAGGGCGAGGATGACCGAGAGGATCAGGGCCGAGACGGCGAAGGCGGCGGTGAGCCGGGCCCGGAGCCCGAGATGTCGGCGCGGCCGCTCACGGGGAGGCGGCACGAGAGTCTCGGTCCACTAGTCCGCCTGGAGCTTGTAGCCGAGGCCCCGGACCGTGAGGACGTGCGTCGGGTTGGTCGGGTCCGGCTCGACCTTCGTCCGGAGGCGCCGGATGTGGACGTCGACCAGCCGGCTGTCCCCGAAGTAGTCGTAGCCCCACACCCGCTCCAGCAGCAGCTCGCGGCTGAACACTCGACCCGGGCTCCCCGCCAGCTCGCACAGGAGGAGGAACTCCGTCCGGGTCAGGTGGACCTCCTCCCCCCGCAGGCGGACCACGCCGGCCTCCGGCTCGAGCTCCAGCTGGCCGGCCACGATGGACTTGGCCTGCGGCTCGGTGGTGCGGGCCCGCCGCAGCAGCGCCCGGATGCGGGCGGCCAGCTCCTTGGCCACGAACGGCTTGGTCACGTAGTCGTCGGCTCCGGCCTCCAGGCCGGCGACCACGTCGTGGGTGTCGGTGCGGGCCGTGACGATGATGATCGGCACCATGCTGGCCCGACGCAGGGCCCGGCAGCACTCGAAGCCGTCCATCCCGGGGAGCATGAGGTCGATCAGGGCCAGGTCGGCCGCCCGCTGCTCGAAGGCGGCCAGAGCCTCCTCTCCGGTCCCGGTCTCCACGACCTGGTAGCCCTCGTCCTCCAGGGCCAGGCGGACCGACGCCCGGATGCGCTCGTCGTCCTCCACGACCAGGATGCGGCTCGCCACCGCCCCAGTCTTGTCCCGATCGGGCCCGCGAGCGGTGACAGCGGGCGCCAGGGCCGGCGAGGGGCCGCCCGAGCTTCCCGGTCCGGGTGGGGCGGCCACCGCCCCCGGCCCGTCGCCCGGGCCGGGCTCCCCCCGGCCAGGCAGTGCGCTCACCGCACCGGCCCGAGGGACGGGTAGTCCGAGCGGCTGACCGGTCCCTGCACCAGCGTCCCTGTCCCGTCGGGGACCTGGACGGCCTTGCCGTTGACGGAGAACGTGACGCCCGTCACCCCCGGGACGCCGGTGGCGGTGTAGACGAGCTGGGCCACGGCCACGGTCTGGTTGCTCCCGGTGAGCTGGTTGGGGAGCGTGAGGTCGAGGTTGGCCACGCCGAGGTAGCTGACCTTGGCCGAGCGCAGCACGGCCCGGTCGCTGACGGCGCTGCTGATGCCGTTGGTGGTCTCGGTCCCGTTCGGCCCGGCCAGCAGGGCCTTCACGACCTCGTCCACGGTGACGGGCTTGGCGACGAACCGGTTGACCTGCACCAGATGCTGGCTGGTGCCGACGAGGTAGATGTAGACGAGGGCCTCGGTCGGGCCCCCGATGGTCTCCGGGGTGGCTCGGCTGGCGGCCGGCTGCAGCAGGCCGAACGGGACCTGCTTGGCCGGGATGCGATGGGCCGTGGCGTCGGCCGGGATCCCGCACGCCGCCAGGGAGAGCCCGAGGAGCAGGGCGAGAGCGACGGCGAGCACCCCCGCCCGGGCTCGGCCCCACCGGGCTCGGCCCAACCGGACTCGCCCCCACGGGACTCGGCCCCACGGGACTCGGCCCCACGGGACTCGGCCCCACCCGGTCCGGACGGCCGGCGCCCGCCGCGACTCGCCCGATTCGCTCCCCCCCGCCCCCGGTCTGGCCCGGCCCGGGTCGGGCCTGGCCTCAGCCGGCGCCAGCGGCAAGGACGACCCTGCCGTCCTCGAAGGGGACGGCCAGCGCCTCGCCCAGGGTGTCGACCAGCGTCACCACCCGGTCGAACCCGACCGTCCGCAGCACCCGGGCGATGCTGCGCCGCCCGGCGCACACTGTCACCGACCCGCCGGCCTCGCGGATCCGCCTCACCCCGCCCACCAGGGCGCCCAGGCCGGCGGAGTCCAGGAAGGGCACGCCGGTGAGGTCGATGACCACGGCCGTGGGTTGGGCCAGCGCCCCGAAGGAGGCCCGCAGCGAGGCGGCGTGAGCGGCGTCCAGATCCCCCTCGGGCTGGCACACCAAGCGACCGTCGATGGACTCGAGGGTGATCTTGAACATGTCCTTCCTCCCTTCGAATGATCCTGGCCGATCAGGTCCCCCCCATTCTGCCCGCGCGATGCGACGATGCGGCCACTGGGGCGTTGCGGTCCGGTGAAGATTGGCGGGCCCGGCTACCCTGGCGAGTGGCGGCACGAGGGCCCGCGGGGCAGTCCCGCTCCGGCGGCCCGCTCCCGGAAGGAGATCGCATGAGCCTGGACTACAAGGTGGCCGACCTGGCCCTCGCCGGCTTCGGCCGCCGGGAGATCGAGCTGGCCGAGCACGAGATGCCCGGCCTGATGGCCACCCGCCGGGAGCATGCCGACCGCCAGCCGCTCCGGGGGGCGCGTATCACCGGCTCCCTGCACATGACCGTGCAGACTGCCGTGCTCATCGAGACCCTGGTGGCTCTCGGCGCCCAGGTGCGGTGGGCCTCCTGCAACATCTTCTCGACCCAGGACCACGCGGCGGCGGCCGCGGTGGTCGGGCCTCTCGGGAGTCCCGAGAGGCCCGCAGGTGTGCCGGTGTTCGCCTGGAAGGGCGAGACGCTGGAGGAGTACTGGACCTGCACCGAGCGGGCGCTGAGCTGGCCCGACGGCCAGGGCCCGAGCATGGTGCTGGACGACGGGGGGGACGCGACCCTGCTCGTCCACAGGGGGGTCGAGGCGGAGAAGGCGGGAGCCGTGCCCGACCCGGCCACCGCCGGGAGCGAGGAGGAGCAGGCGCTCCTCCGCCTGCTGGCCCGCTCGCTCGCCGAGGACCCGCACCGGTGGACCGCCATCGCGAACGGTGTGCGGGGGGTCACGGAGGAGACCACCACGGGCGTGCACCGGCTGCACCAGATGGCCGAGCGCGGCGAGCTGCTCTTTCCCGCCATCAACGTCAACGACTCCGTTACCAAGTCCAAGTTCGACAACAGGTACGGCTGCCGCCACTCCCTGATCGACGGCATCAACCGGGCCACGGATGTGCTCATCGGGGGCAAGGTGGCCGTCGTCTGCGGCTACGGCGACGTCGGCAAGGGCTGCGCCGAGTCCCTCCGGGGCCAGGGGGCCCGGGTCGTCGTGACCGAGGTCGACCCCATCTGCGCCCTCCAGGCGGTCATGGACGGCTACCAGGTGGCGGTGCTCGACGACGTGGTGGCCGGGGCCGACATCTTCGTGACCGCCACCGGCAACCGGGGCGTGGTCACCGCCGCACACATGGCCCGGATGAAGCACCAGGCCATCGTGGGCAACATCGGCCACTTCGACAACGAGATCGACATGGCCGGGCTCCAGCGCCTTCCCGGCATCAACCGGGTCACGGTCAAGCCCCAGGTCGACAAGTGGGTCTTCCCCGACGGCCACGCTGTCATCGTCCTCGCAGAGGGCCGGCTGCTCAACCTGGGGTGCGCAACTGGGCACCCGAGCTTCGTCATGTCGAGCTCATTCACGAATCAGACCATGGCCCAGATCGAGCTGTTCACCCATCCGGAGGACTACGGGGCAGGGGTCCACGTGCTGCCCAAGCACCTGGACGAGAAGGTCGCCCGGCTCCACCTGGATGCCCTGGGGGCCCGGCTGACCACGCTCACCCCCGAGCAGGCCGACTACCTCGGGGTGCCGGCCGGAGGGCCGTACAAGCCCGACTCGTACCGGTACTGATCAGCCGTCCTCGATGGTGATGGCCTGGGTCGGGCAGGTCCGGACCGCCTCCTCGACCTTGCCCCGCAGCTCCTCCCCGGGATGCTCGTCCAGCAGGTAGAGGAACCCGTCGTCCCGGACCTCGAACACCTCCGGCGCGATCCCCATGCAGAGGGCGTTGCTCTGGCACACGTCGAAGTCGACGACGACTCTCACCGCGCCTCCCGGGGCTCGGCCGCCGCCTCGTCCAGGCCCTGGGCCAGGGTGTTCCAGGACAGGGTGGCGCACTTGATCCGCACCGGGAACTTCACCACCCCCTGGAGGGCGGCCAGGTCCCCCAGCTCCCCGAGGTCGGCGGGCCCGCCGCCGTCCCCGCCTTCCCCGTCCGCGCCGCCGTCCCCGTCGGCTCCGTCCAGGCGGGCCTCGTGGATCGACATCATGGACTTGAACGTCCGGATGAGGGACCGAGCCTCCTCCACCGTGCGGCCCTTGATGGCGGACGACATCATCGACGCCGACGACTGGCTGATCGAGCAGCCCTGACCGGCGATCTTGACGTCCGCGACGGTGCCCCCCGCCAGATCGAGGTAGACCACTATCTCGTCGCCGCAGAGCGGGTTGAAGCCCTCGGCCCGTACCGCCGGGGGGCTGTCCAGCTCCCCCCGGTTGCGGGGGTTGCGGTAGTGGTCGAGGATGATCTCCCGGTAGAGGTCCTCGAGGCCGGGCACGGCTGCTCCTTCGTGGGGGTCAGGAACTGTGGGGGTCAGGAACTGTGGGGGTCAGGAACGCCATCGAGACTAGGAGAAGAGCTTCCCCGCCTGGACCAGGGCCTCACCCAGGGCGTCCACGTCGGACTCGTCGTTGTAGAGGTAGACCGAGGCCCTGGCGGTGGCCGGCACGCCGAGGCGGCGCATGAGCGGCTTGGCGCAGTGGTGCCCGGCCCGCACGCAGACCCCGGCCTGGTCCAGCACCTGGGAGAGGTCGTGGGGGTGGATGCCGCGGTAGGCGAGGGACAGGACGCCGCTCCGGCGAGCCGGGTCGGTGGGCCCGAAGATGCGCAGGTCGTCCCCGTGACGATCGGCCAGCGTCCGGAGGGCGTACCCGGTGAGGGCCGTTTCGTGGGCCCGCACCCGGTCCATCCCCACCTGGCGCAGGTAGTCGACGGCTGCCCCGAGGCCCACGGCCTCGGCGATGGGAGGGGTGCCGGCCTCGAACTTCCAGGGCACGTCGTTGGTCGTGAACCCGTCCAGGCGGACGTCGCGGATCATCTCGCCCCCGCCCAGGAACGGCGGCATGGCCTCCAGCAGCTCCGGACGTCCCCAGAGGCAGCCGATGCCCGTGGGCCCCAGCATCTTGTGGCCGGTGAAGCCCAGGAAGTCGCACCCGAGCCGGCCGACATCGGTCGACATGTGGGGGACGTACTGGGCCCCGTCAGCCAGGACCAGGGCTCCCGCCTCGTGGGCGGCCTCGGCTATGGCCGGGAGCGGGTTGAGGGTGCCGAGCACGTTGGAGGTGAGCGTGACGCCTACCAGCCTGACCCCTTCCAGCAGCTCGTCGAGCCGGGACAGGTCGAGCTGGTAGTCCTCGGCCACCTCCAGGTAGCGCAGCTCGAAGCCTCGCTCCTCGGCCAGCATGAGCCAGGGGACGAGGTTGGCATGGTGCTCCATCTCCGTGAGCAGCACGGCGTCGCCCGGCCCGAGGTGGCGCCGGCCCCAGGCGTTGGCCACCAGGTTGATGGCCTCGGTCACGTTCTTGGTGAAGACGATCTCCGAGGCCGACCGGGCGCCGATGAATCGGGCCACCTTGGCCCTGGCCTCCTCGAAGCGACGGGTGGCCTCCTCGGCGATGGCGTAGACGCCCCGGTGGACGTTGGCGTGGGTGGTCTCGTAGTAGTCGTCCATGGCGTCGAGAACGCTGCGGGGACGCTGGGACGAGGCGGCCGAGTCCAGGAACACCAGGCGCTGGCCGTGGACGGACCGGGAGAGGATGGGGAAGTCGGCCTTGATGCTGTCCACGTCGAGCGGGGGCGCCGGCTCGACTGGTCCCGGCGCAGCGGCCTGGCCGGCTCCCGGGGGGGGCACGCTGCCGGTCGTCGCCGTCATGGCCGCCAGGCCTCGTAGCCCTCGACCTCCAGCCGCCGGGCCAGGTCGGGGCCGCCCGTCTCCACCACCCTGCCGTCGACGAGGAGATGGACCCGGTCGGGCGTCAGCACGTCGAGGATGCGCTGGTAGTGGGTGATGAGCAGGACGCCGAGCGCAGGCCGGTCCGCCCTCACGGTCTGGACCCCGTCGCCGACGAGCCGGAGGGCGTCGATGTCCAGGCCCGAGTCGGTCTCGTCCAGGATGGCCACGTCCGGTTCCAGGACTGCCATCTGGAGGATCCCGTTTCTCTTTTTCTCCCCACCGGAGAAGCCCTCGTTCAGGTAGCGATCACCGAAGGAGGGGTCCATGCCCAGGCGGCCCATCCACTCCATGATCGCCAGTCGCAGCTCCAGGATCGACAGGTCCATGTTCTTGCGGGCCGAGAGGGCCTGGCGCAGGAACTGGACCACGGGTACCCCCGGGATCTCCTCGGGGTCTTGGAATGCCAGGAATATGCCCGCCTTGCTCCTCACGTCTGTGGGCCACGAGGTGATGT
>JBOGGR010000516.1:0-10090 GCA_050744025.1 Acidimicrobiales bacterium | reverse complement strand
GCGTGGGCCAGGGCCCGGGCGGGCGCCGGCCGCCAGTCAGGCCATCGACGCCAGCCAGGCCCGGTGGAGGTCGGCGTAACGGCCGGTGCCGCCGAGCAGCGCCGAGGGAGGCCCGTCCTCGACGATGCGCCCGGCGTCCATCACGAGCACCCGGTCGGCGATCTCCACCGTCGTGAGGCGGTGGGCGATGATCACCGCCGTCCGCCGGGCCAGGACCGTGCGCAGGGCCCGCTGCACGAGCCGCTCGCTCGGGACGTCGAGCGACGACGTGGCCTCGTCCAGCACCAGCACGGCCGGGTCGGCCAGGAAGGCCCGGGCGAAGGAGAGGAGCTGGCGCTGGCCGGCGGACAGGCGGCCCCCTTGCTTGCCCACGTCGGTGTCGTAGCCGTCGGGCAGCGCGGCGACGAAGCCGTGGGCCCCGATGGCCCGGGCCGCGCCCGTGATCTCCTCCCTGGTCGCCCCGGGCCGGCCGAACTCGATGTTGTCGGCGACCGTCCCGCTGAACACGTAGCCCTCCTGGGTGACCATGACCACCGCCGATCGCAGGGTGTCCTCGTCGAGGGACCGAAGGTCGGTCCCGTCCAGGGTGATCCGGCCTCCCGTCGGGTCGTAGAGACGGGCCAGCAGCCGGGCCAGCGTGGTCTTGCCGGCCCCGGTGGCGCCCACCAGGGCCACGGTCTGCCCGGCCGGGATGGAGAGGTCGAGCCCGGGGAGCACGAGCTGCTCCCGGTAGCCGAAGCGGACGCCGTCGAAGCGCACCGTCCCCTGCGGCGCCGGCAGGGAGACTGCCAGGGCCGGGGCGGCCACCGACGGGGTCTCCTCCAGCACCCCCGACAGCTTCTCCAGCGCAGCGCTTGCCGACTGGAAGGAGTTGTAGAACTGGCTGATGTCCTGCATGGGGTCGAAGAACTGGCGCAGGTAGAGGAGGAACGCGGCGAGCACCCCGACGGTCATGTGGCCGTGCAGCACGCGGTAGCCGCCGTAGAGGAGGACCACGCCGATCATGAGGTTGCCGATCAGCTTCACACCGGGCCCGAAGATCGCCACCAGCTTGAACGACCGCTCGTTGGCCCGGCGGTAGCGGTCGTTCAGGTCGTCGAAGATCTCCTGGTTGCGCGGCTCGCGCCGGAACGCGTGGACGGCCCGGATGCCGCGCATGGACTCGACGAAGTGCACGATGACGAGTGCCACCGTCTCACGGGTGCGCCGGTAGGCGACGGCCGACTCGTCGCGGAACCACCTCGTCAGCCACAGGAGGGGCGGGAACGCCGCCAGCGTGACCAGGCCGAGGGGCCAGTCGAGCACGAGGAGCAGCACGCCCGTGCCACCGATGAGGAGCACGGCCGAGACGAGGTTGTCGACCCCCGTGTCCAGCAGCGCCGCGATCGCCTCTATGTCCGAGGTGAGCCGGGAGATCACCCGCCCCGACGTGTAGCGCTCGTGGAAGGCCAGCGATAGCCGCTGGAAGTGGTCGAACACCCGCCGGCGCAGCTCGAGGAGGACGTCCTGGCCGATGCGGCCCGACAGCTCGAAGAACGCACGCCGTGACCCCGCTTGCACGAGCGCCACGGCGAGCACGGCGGCGGCGGTGGCGATCAGGACCGCGTCGCCCTTCCCGTGGAGCACGGGCGGGATGCCCCTGTCGATGCCGACCTTGACGAGGTAGGGGATGGCGAGGCGGGCCCCGTTCTCGGCGCAGACCAGGGCGAGGAGCAGCCACACCGAGCGCTTGTGGGGCCGGAGCAGGCTGCCGAGCAGGCGGCGCGAGCGCTCCCGGAGGAAGATCGAGACACGCTCGGGGAGGTGGTCGACCTCCTCGCTCGCCACCCCACGCCAGGCGTCGGCCGCCGGGGCGGCGGGGGGCGCCCCCGAGCCCTGGCTCACGAGGCCTCCTCCTCTGCGGAGTCAGGAGCGTCCTCGGCGTCCTGGGACAGGATCGCCCTGTACGCCGGCACCTCCGCCAGGAGCTCGGCGTGGGTGCCCGTGGCCGCGACGGTCCCTCTCTGGAGAAGGGCGACCCGGTCGGCGATCGCGATCGTCGAGGGCCGGTGGGCCACGATGATCCCCGTGGTCCCCGCCAGGGCCCGCCTGAGGGCCTGCTCCACCCTCGCCTCGGTGTGCACGTCGAGCGCCGACAGGGTGTCGTCGAGCACGAGGACCCTCGGCTTGCCGATGACGGCGCGGGCGAGCGCCAGGCGCTGGCGCTGGCCTCCCGAGAGAGTGAGGCCCTGCTCGCCGATCCGGGTGGAGAGGCCCCAGGGCAGGTCGGAGACGAAGCCCGCCTGGGCCACCTCGAGGGCCTCGGCGATGTCCTGGTGTCCGGCCGACGGCAGCCCGAGCGTGAGGTTCTCCCGTGCGCTCGCGGAGAAGAGCGTCGGCTCCTCGAAAGCTGTCGCGACGACGGAGCGGAGCGACTTCAGCTCGAGCTCCCTGATGTCGGTGCCGTCCAGCGTGATGCGCCCGGCCGTGACGTCGTAGAGGCGCGGCACGAGGGCCGTGAGCGTCGTCTTCCCCGAGCCGGTGGCGCCGACGACGGCGACGGTCTCGCCCGGCGCCACGTCGAGCCACACGTCGTGGAGGACGTCCTCCTCGGCGCCGGGGTAGCGGAAGCCCACCCCCTCGAAGCGGAGGTGCCCGGCGGGCCGGGGGAGGGTCCTCGTCCCGTCGAGGATGGTCGGGGCGGAGTCGAGGACCTCGTAGACCCTGTCGGCGGCGGTCAGCGCCTCCTGGCCGGAGGCCAGGATGTAGCCGAGGGACTCGACCGGCCAGCCCAGCTGGAGCAGGAGGGTGACGAAGGCCACCAGGCCTCCGAGAGAGAGCGAGCGCTCGCCCACGGCGAGGGCGCCGAAGAGGACTGTCACGACCATCACGAGGTTCGGGATCAGCTCCAGCACAGCCCAGAACCGGGCCGTGAGCCTCACCTTCTGCATCGAGCTGGCGTAGAGGTCCAGGGCCCCCCTGTCGAAGCGGGCGGCCATGAGCCGCCGGCGGCCGAACGCCTTGATCACCCGGATCCCCCCCGCCGACTCCTCGACGACCGTCGTGAGGTCTCCCTGCTGGTCCTGGACGAGCCTCGAGACACGGATGTAGTGGGCGTAGAAGCGCTGCGAGAGCCACACGACCGGCACTACGGAGGCGATCGTCACCACCCCGAGGGTGAGGTCGAGGCGGACGAGCAGGAAGAGCACGATCAGGACCTGCAGGCCGTTGATGAACAAGAAGATGAGCCCGAAGCCGAGGAACCGCCGGATCGTGGACAGGTCCACCGTGGCCCTGGACAGGAGCTGGCCGCTCTGCCAGTGGTCATGGAAGGCGACGGACAGGCGCTGGAGGTGGGCGTACAGCTCGCCGCGGACCAGGGTCTCGGTGCCGAGCGTGGCGTCGGCCTGGATCCAGCGTCTCACGAACGACAGGCCGGCGTCGACGAGCCCGAGCGCGATGGCGAGGATGGCCAGGGGGACGAGGAGGTCGGCCCGGTGACGACCTATAGGGCCGTTGATCACGGCCTTCGTGACGAGCGGGATCACGGTGCTCGCCCCGACGCCGATCGCTGCCGCAACAGTCATGACCGCCCACTGCGCCCGCCACGGCCTGACGAAGCTCCGCATGCGCCACAGCGACTGGTAGGAGTGCCGTGACGGAGCTGCCATTTGCGCCAGGCTAGCTGGGGCCCCCGCTCGGGCACGACGGAGTTTCCTGCCCTGTGGCTCGGAGAAACGGCAGCCGGCGCCCCTCCGCGGGGCGGCCACCCCCGGCCCTCCCGCCCCCCCGACCAGCTACACTGTGCGCTCGATGTAGACGGCCGGCGACCGAGGAGGTGAGGCGCGTGCAACCCGGTGAACCCCCGAGTACGAGCCCGTTCCTCGCCTTACCGCCCCTGTCGCCCCTCCCCGGCCTCCCTCCCGGCGCCCCTCCCGCCCGGGCCTGAGGTCGTGGCCGGCGCCGGGCCGGCAGGGCACCACCGCCGAAGGAGGTTGCCATGGCCCGCCGTCCCCCGCTCCCGACCGAGCCCCTGCGCTCTCGCCTGACCCAGCGGTCCCAGTCGCGGTCCCAGCGCGTCACGACGAGCCGGGCCGTGCGCGGGGCCATCGTGTCCCTGGCCGGCCTGCTGCGCCGGCCTGTCCGCAACCAGGCCGGCGGGGAGGTGGGCCGCCTCGTCGACGTGGTGGCCCGCTGGTCCGACGACTCCCCCTACCCGCCCGTGACCGGCCTCGTGGTGAAGGTCGGCCCCCGCCTCGCCTTCATCGACATCGACGGGGTCGACCGCCTGGCCCACGCCGAGGTCCAGCTCCGGTCGTCGCGGCTCGACCTGCGGGACTTCTCGCGCCGGGAGGGCGAGGTGCTCCTGGCGAGGGACGTCCTCGACCACCAGCTGATCGACGTGGACGGGGTCCAGGTGATCCGGGCCGCGGACCTCTACCTGGCGCCGGCAGCGGGCCGGATGCGCCTGGTCGGCGTCGACGTCAGCGTCCAGTCCCTCCTGCGCCGGCTCGGGCCGGCCCGGTGGCGGCCCCTCCCGACGCCGGACCGCGTGATCGACTGGGCCGCCGTCCAGCCGTTCGGCGACTCGTCCCACGAGATGCGCCTCCGCACCTCCCACGAGGGGCTGCACCGGCTGCGCCCGGGCGAGCTCGCCGACCTGCTGGAGGACCTGGGCCGCCCGGCCCGCCAGGAGCTCCTCGACGCGCTCGGCCCCGAGATGGCGGCCGACGCGCTGGAGGAGATGGAGCCGGACGAGCGGGGCGCCCTGCTCCGGGAGGCCGAGCCGTACCGGGCCGCCGCCCTCCTCGCGTCGATGGAGCCCGACGAGGCGGTGGACGCCCTGCGGGAGCTGGGCCGGGACGAGCGGGAGGAGCTGCTCGGCTGCATGCCGGCGGAGCGCGCGGAGGAGCTCGCCCGCCTCCTCGGCTACCGGGAGGACCGGGCCGGCGGGTTCATGACCACGACGCTCGTGACCGCGCGGGTGGACGAGACGGTCGAGTCGGTGCGCCTGCGGATGGCGGGCCTCGCCGGGCACCGGGCCGACATCGACGCCGTGGCCGTGGTGGACGGGGAAGGCGGCCTCATCTGCGACGTCCAGCTCTTCGACCTGCTCGTGGCGGACGCTGGTGCCGCCGTGTCCGACCTGCTCGCCGACGAGGCCCCGGTCACCGTCGGGCTGGGCGCGTCCGTGGACGAGGTGGCGGCCCAGCTCATCGAGAGCAGGCGATCCTCGGTCCTGGTGGTGGAGGACGGCCGCCCCCTCGGGCGCATCCTGGCGGACGACGTCGTGGACGCCCTGTCGCCGGAGCGGGGCCGCCTGCACTTCCCCCGCCTCTTGCAATGAACCTCCGGGCCCTCTGGCCCGGCACCCGCCCCAGCCCGCCAAGCCCGGTGGCGCCCGGCCCGGAACTGCTCAGCCCGGGAGGGCGGGGCGGGATCCGGTGGCGCCGGTTCCTCGCGTACCTGGCCGTGGCCGGGCCCGGGCTCATCGCCGCCAACGCCGGCAACGACGCCGGCGGCATCGCCACCTACGCCTCGGCCGGCTCGCAGTACGGCTACCGCACGCTCTTCCTCATGCTGCTGGTCACCATCGGCCTGGTCGTGGTCCAGGAGATGTCCGTGCGGCTCGGGGCCTACACCGGCAAGGGGCTGGCCTCGCTCATCCGCGAGGAGTTCTCGATCCGCCTCGCGGCCCTGGCCGTCGTGTGCCTGATCGCCTCCAACGTCGGGCTGGTCGTCTCGGAGTTCGCCGGGATCGGGGCCGCCTTCGGCCTCTTCGGGGTGTCCCGCTACATCTCCATACCGCTCGCCGCGCTGGCCATCTGGGCCCTGGTCCTCTTCGGCACCTACCGCTACGCGGAGCGGGTCTTCCTGGTGCTGTCGATCGCCTTCTTCGCCTACCCGATCGCCGCGTTCCTCGGCCCCACCCACTGGAGGACCGCCGGCCTCGACCTGGTGGTCCCCCACTTCGTCGGCTCGCAGGCGTTCGTCCTGCTGGCCGTGGCACTCATCGGGACCACCATCTCGCCGTACATGCAGCTCTACGGCGCGGCCGGGGTGGTCGACCGCGGCATCGGGCCCGACGAGTACCACCTCGAGCGCATCGACGCCGTGGGCGGGGCCATCTTCGCCGACATCGTCTCCATGTTCATGATCGTGGCGACGGCCGCCGTCATCGGCGGCCACGGCCCGCTGCAGTCGGCGTCCCAGGCGGCCCGGGCCCTGTCGTCGCTGGCCGGAGGCCGGGGATCGGAGATCCTGTTCGGGCTGGGCCTGCTCGGGGCCTCGGCCCTGGCCGGCGCCGTCGTCCCGCTCTCCACGTCCTACGCCGTGTCCGAGGCCATCGGCGTCGAGCGCTCGGTGTCCCGCCGGTTCAAGGAGGCGCCGTTCTTCCTCTCCCTGTTCACGGCCCAGGTCGTGATCGGGGCGGCCGTGGCCCTGATCCCTATCAACCTGATCGGCCTGCTCATCGGCACCCAGGTCATCCAGGGCCTCATCACCCCGGTGGTCCTGGCCTTCATCCTGGTCCTCGCGAACCGGCGCAGCGTCCTCGGCCCGGCCGCCAACGGCCCCGTCTTCCGCATCGTGGCGACGATCGTCGTGCTGGCCGTGGGGTGCCTCTCGGCCCTCTTCGTGGTGCAGACGGTGCTCGGGCTGTGAGCACGGGGGGCGGGAGTGGGCGGCTGGCGGGGGCGGCACCACGGCCGTTTCCCTGACGAGGCGCGGCGAGCCGGACTGGTGTGTTGCGCGACGTGGGGACGACGGGCGAGGCTCTGCGGCCATGCGGGGAACGGGACCAGGCGGGGGCCGGGCGGCGGCCGCCGAGCGGCTGCGGGTCGCCCTGCTCGTGTACCGCGGGAACCCGCACTCCGGCGGCCAGGGCGTCTACACCCGCTACCTCTCCCGGGAGCTGGTGGCCATGGGCCACGAGGTCGAGGTGCTGGCCGGGCCGCCGTACCCCGAGCTCGACGCCGACGTGCGGTTCACCCCGGTGCCGAGCCTCGACCTCTACCGTGAGCCCGACCCGTTCAGGGTGCCCCGGCTCTCCGAGCTCCGCTCGTGGGTGGACGTGGTGGAGCTCGGGATCATGTGCAGCGCCGGCTTCCCCGAGCCGCTGACGTTCAGCCTCCGCGCTCGCCGCCTCCTCGCCGGGCGCCGGGCCGACCTCGACCTGGTCCACGACAACCAGGGTCTCGGCCGGGGTCTGCTCGGGATGATGGCTGACGGGTGGCCGCTGCTCGCGACCGTGCACCACCCGATCACCGTGGACCGCGACCTCGACCTGGCCCACGCGCCGGGCTGGCGGCGGCGGCTGACCCTGCGGCGGTGGTACGGGTTCATCGGCATGCAGGTCGAGGTGGCCCGGCGCCTGCCCCGGATCGTCACGGTGTCCGAGTCGTCCCGGGCCGACCTCGTCGCCCAGATGGGGATCGACCCGGCCCGCCTGGCGGTCGTCCCCGTTGGGGTGGACCCTTCGCGTTTCCGGCCCCTCCCTGCTGTCGCCTCGGTCCGCGGCCGGCTCATGACGACGGCCAGCGCCGACGTCCCCCTGAAGGGCCTGGTGCCCCTCCTCGAGGCCCTGGCCAAGGTCAGGACCGAGCGCCACGCCGAGCTGGTGGTGGTGGGCAGCCCCCGGAAGGAGAGCCGGGTGGGCGAGACGATCCGAAGGCTCGGGCTCGAGCCGGCCGTCCGGTTCGTCTCGGACGTCAGCGAGGAGCGCCTCGTCGAGCTGTGGGCCGAGGCCGAGGTGGCGGTGGTGCCGTCGCTGTACGAGGGATTCTCCCTGCCGGCGGTCGAGGCCATGGCCTGTGGCCGCCCGGTGGTGGCCACCACGGGCGGGGCCCTGCCCGAGGTCGTCGGCCGGGACGGGGAGACGGGCCTGCTCGTGGCTCCGGGCGACACCGGGTCCCTGGCCCTGGCTCTCGGGCGGGTGCTCGACGACCCGGGCCTCCGCGCACGGCTCGGGGCGGCCGGCCGGGCCCGGGTGCTGGAGCGGTTCACGTGGCGCGCCACCGCCGAGGGGATGGTCGGGCAGTACCGGGACGTGCTGGAGGAGGGGCGCCGGGGGCCGGGGGCGGCCGGTGGTCACCGGGGCCGTTGCTGACCGTCGACTACGACCGGCTGGGGCTGCGTCCCGGCGAGCGGCTCCTCGACCTCGGCTGCGGCGGGGGCCGCCACGCGTTCGAGGCGGTGCGCCGGGGCGCCCGGGTCGTGGCGCTGGACGCCGACCGGGCCGAGGTCGACCAGGTGGTGGCGACGCTGGCGGCCATGGCCGAGGCGGGGGAGCTCGGTCCTCGCCTTCCCGCCCCGCCGGGGGACCCGGCGCCGGGGCGGGGCGCCGTGACGGCGGCGCCGGGGCGGGGCGCCGTGACCCGGGCGGACGCCCTCGCCCTTCCCTTCCCCGACGGGGCCTTCGACCGGGTCATCGCCGCCGAGGTGCTGGAGCACGTGCCGGCCGACCAGCCGGCGATGGGCGAGCTGGCCAGGGTGCTCCGGCCCGGGGGCACCATGGCCGTCACCGTCCCACGGTTCGGTCCCGAGCTGGTCAGCTGGGCCCTGTCCGAGCGCTACCACGCCCGGCCCGGCGGCCACGTCCGCATCTACCGCCGGTCCCAGCTCCTGTCCCGGCTGGCCTGGGCCGGCCTGTCGCCCTCGGGCTTCGCCCACGCGCACGCCCTCCACTCGCCGTACTGGTGGCTGCGCTGCCTGGTCGGCGTCGACCGGGACGACCACCCGGCCGTGCGGGCGTACCACCGGGTACTGGTCTGGGACATCGTGCGGGCGCCGGCTGTCACCCGGCGGGCCGAGCGCCTCCTCAACCCGGTCCTCGGCAAGAGCCTGGTCGTGTACCTGGAGCGCCGGGCATGAGGCCGGGCGCCAGAGCGGCCTTCCTCCGTCCCGAGGCTGGTGCGTCTGCCGTGAGGCCCCGGCCCGGGCATGCGCCGGTCCCAGAGGGGCCCCCGCCGGCGCCAGGCGCCAGGCTCGGGCATGCGCCGGGCGCCAGGCCCGGGCCGGCGCCGGTCCCAGAGCTGGCCGGGACCCTCGATCGGGCCCAGGTCGCGGCCACGGCACGGTCGGTCGCCGCCGCCCAGCTCCCGAGCGGGATGATCCCCTGGTTCCCCGGGGGGCACGCCGACCCCTGGAACCACGTGGAGGCGGCCATGGCGCTCGCCACAGCCGGCCTGGTGGCCGAGGCGGCCCGGGCCTACCAGTGGCTGGCCGACCTCCAGCACCTCGACGGGTCGTGGTGCAACTACTACCTGGCCGACGGTGTCGAGCAGCCCCGGCGGGACACCAACGTCTGCGCGTACGTGGCCGTCGGGGTGTGGTACCACTTCCTCGTCACCGGGGACTCGGGGTTCCTGGAGGCCATGTGGCCGGTCGTCATCCGGGCAGTGGACTTCGTCCTGGCCCACCAGCAGGCCGGCGGGGAGATCACCTGGGCGGTGGAGCCGGACGGCACCCCGGGGCGCTTCGCGCTTCTCACCGGGTCCTCCTCCATCCACACGAGCCTGCGCTGCGCGCTGGCTGTGGCGCAGCACCTCGGCCAGGAGCGGCCGGACTGGGAGCTGGCCACCGGCCGCCTGGCCCACGCGGTGGCCGCCCGCCCCGACCTCTTCGCGCGGAAGGACCGCTGGGCCATGGACTGGTACTACCCCGTGCTGTCGGGGATCGTGGCCGGCGACGATGCCCGGTCCCGCCTGGACGAGCGATGGGGGGAGTTCGCCATGGAGGGGCTCGGGATCCGGTGCGTCTCGGACCGGCCCTGGGTCACCACGGCCGAGACGGCCGAGTGCGCCATGGCCCTCGGCGCCGCCGGCCTCCCGGCGGACGGCGCCCGGCTGCTGGCGTGGGCCCAGGCCCTGCGCCACCCGGACGGTTCGTACTGGACGGGCCGGGTCCACCCCGAGGGGGTCAACTTCCCTGGTGGCGAGCGCAGCACGTACAGCGCCGCCGCCGTCGTCCTGGCGGTCAACGCCCTCGGCGGAGGGGGGCCCGCCTCTGGGCTGCTCCGGGGTGATGGCCTGCCCCGGGGCCTGGACCTGTGCGAGGCGGCCGCCGAGGGCCGTCGCTGGCGGTAGTCCGGCCCCGCCGGCCCGGGACAGCC
>JBOGGR010000515.1:0-4464 GCA_050744025.1 Acidimicrobiales bacterium | reverse complement strand
GCCGGTGGGCCGCGAGACCAGCTCGCCGGGCGGCGAACCCGCCCCGAACGCGCCACCGGTGCCCACCTATCAGGGGGACACCGGTTGGCTTTCCATGACAAATCGTCGGGTGGTGGTGGTGGAGGTGGCGGGAATCGAACCCGCGTCCTTCGGCTTCTCGACGGGACTTCTCCGAGCGCAGCCAGTGGAGGATCTCGGGCCTCGCATCGTCACCGGCACCGGTGCGAGGCCCCAGCCGACGAGATGTCCCCGCTGGCCTGTCGGCGGGACCAGGCGGGTGAGCCCTGCTGGATGGCGCCTGGGACCGGCCCGCAGGGCTGGGACCGGGCAGACGTCGCTACGTTCTAGGCAGCGAGTGCGAGCTGAGGCTCGGCGTTTGTGTTGGGTTCCGGCTCTTTAGCGTGGATCCGGAGACCACGGCTCGCTTCTCCCGCCTCGACGACCGAAGTCGAAGCCTGTCACCCCCTTGTCAATGTGCCCCAACAGTGTACCCGGGCCGGGCCGCGCCCCCGCCCCCGGCCCCCCCGCCAGCTCCCTACTCGTCCCGCCGGCCCCGGGCCAGGGCCCGGGCCGCCTCCATGGACGCGTCGCGCTCGGCGAGGGCCGCCCGCTTGTCGTAGGTCCGCCGGCCCCGGGCGAGGGCCAGCTCGACCTTGGCCCGCCCGTCCCGGAAGTAGACGGAGAGGGGGACCAGGGTGAGTGACTGCTGCTGGACCCGCCCGACGAGCCCGTCGATCTGGCGCCGGTGGAGGAGGAGCTTACGGGGCCGGTCCGGGTCGTGGCCGCCGAAGCCCACGGCGTTCAGGTACGGCGACACGTGGACGCCGAGGAGCCACACCTCGCCGTTGTCCACCCGGGCGTAGGCTTCCCGCAGCTGGACCTTGCCCTCCCGCAGGGACTTGACCTCGCTTCCCACGAGGGCGATGCCGCACTCGTACGTGTCGAGGATGTCGTAGTCGTGGCGGGCCCGGCGGTTCTGGGCCACCCGCCGGGGGGGACCTCCCTTGGCGCCGGGCGCGGCCTTGTCGCCGCCCAGGCCCTTCGGGCCGCCGGCCCCGCCCCCTCGGCGCGACCCGGCGGCCGTGGGGACGGACCTGGCCCTGGGCACGGCTCGCAACCGTAGCGGGGTCGGCTCGCTAGCGTCCGTCGGCGATGATCCGCCTGCCCGAGGACGCCTACCTGGCCATGGTCGGCCACTGCCTCGACGGCCTGCCCGAAGAGGCCTGCGGGCTCCTCGGCGGGGACCCGGCGACGGCAACCGTGGTCCGCTGCTACCCGACGGCCAACGCAGCTCGCTCGGCCCGCGTCTACACCGTGGACCCTCGGGACCACCTCCGGGCCGACCGGGACGCCGAGAGCCGGGGGCTCCAGATCCTGGGCGTGTTCCACTCCCACACCCACACCGACGCCTATCCGTCGCCCACCGACGTCACCCAGGCCCCCGACCCGTCCTGGCACTACGTCGTGGTGTCCCTCCGCCACGGCGAGGCGGTGGTCCGCTCCTACCGAATCGTGGACGGGAAGATCGCCGAGGAGCCGGTTGTTGTCGAGGGGCAGTAGAATGCCGACTCAGGGAGTCAACAATCGGGGAGGTACCGTGCCCGTCGAAGTGCGCCTGCCAACTGTCCTGCGTTCACATGCTGCCGGCCGGCCGTCGGTGAGAGCCGAGGGGGCCACCATCGGCGAGGTGCTGGGAGACCTCACGACCCATTTCCCGGCCATGGCCGGCCAGGTGCTGACCGAGGACGGCACCCTTCACCGCTTCGTCAACGTCTACGTGAACGACGACGACGTGCGATACCTGGAGGAGCTCGACACCGAGGTCGCCGAGGACGACGTGGTCTCGATCCTCCCGGCGGTGGCCGGCGGCTAGCGCCGAGCCGGCTCCCCAAGGCGCCCGCCCTCCCAACGCCGCCCACTCCCGACGCCGACTCCCGACGCCCCCTCCCGTGGCCCTCTTCGCGAGCGTCCTGGACCTGATCGGCGACACGCCCCTGGTCGATGTCTCGGCCCTCAGCCCGAACCCGGGCGTCCGCATCCTGGCCAAGCTGGAGGGCCAGAACCCGGGCGGCTCGGTGAAGGACCGGGTGGCGCGGTCCATGGTCGAGGAGGCCGAGAAGGACGGGACGCTCTCGCCGGGCCAGACCATCCTCGAACCGTCGTCGGGCAACACCGGCATCGGCCTGGCCCTGGTTTGCAGGCTGAAGGGCTACCCGCTCCAGATCGTGATGCCCGCGAACGTGTCGACCGAGCGCCGCCAGCTCCTCCTCGTGTGGGGCGCCCGGATCATCGAGTCCCCCGCCGCGGAGGGCTCCAACGGCGCGGTCCGCCTGGCTCAGCGCCTGGCCGCCCAGCACCCCGAGCACGCCTTCCTCTACCAGTACGGCAACCCGGCCAACCCACGAGCGCACTACGAGGGCACCGGCCCCGAGATCTGGCGCGACTGCCCCGAGGTGACGCACTTCGTGGCCGGCCTGGGGACCAGCGGGACCCTGATCGGGGCCGGCCGCTTCCTGAAGGAGCGCAATCCCGCCGTCCAGGTCTGGGCCGTCGAGCCGCCTGCGGGCGAGCTGGTCGACGGGCTGCGCAACCTGGACGACGGCTTCATCCCGCCGATCTTCACCGCAGGCGACGGCCCCGCGCTCCTGGACCGCAAGACGATGATCGGCCCCCGGGAGTCGATCGAGTGGACGCGGCGCCTGCTCGAGGTCGGTGTGTTCGCCGGCATCTCCTCGGGCTGCGCCATGGCCGGTGCCGCCCGCTGCGCCTCCTCCACCGGCGAGGGCGTGGTCGTGACGGTCCTCGCCGACGGCGGGTGGAAGTACCTCTCGACCGGCGCCTGGACAGGCGACCTCGACGCGGTGGTCGAACGGGCCAGGCGGACCGTCTACTTCTGAGCCGGCTCCGCACGCGCATAGGAATGGCATCCGGTGCCCGGCGGCCCCGGTGCCCACTCCCGCCCATCCCGCCCCCCGCCCGGTCCGGCGCTTGACTCCCGGGCGAGGTGCTGGGGAGGCTGGCCCCCATGACCACGCCATCGGAGGCAGACGGGAAGGCCCGAGGGCGCCCCCTCGGGTTCGCGACCAGGGCGGTCCACGGGAGCGACCCGGGGGTTCCCGACCCGGACCCGGTGGTCCCACCCATCTACCAGACCTCCACGTTCGCGTTCGCCGACGCCGAGAGCTACACGGCGGCCCTCGGGGACCCAGAGGCGGGCTACGCCTACACGCGCTACCGCAACCCGACCACGGCCGCCCTGGAGGCCAGCGTGGCCGACCTGGAGGGGGGCGCCCACGGCCTGGCCACGGCGTCGGGGATGGCCGCCATCGCCACCGTCCTGCTCTCCCTGCTGGGCGCCGGGGACCACGTCGTGGCCGCCAGCGAGCTGTACGGCGGGACGTACTCGCTGCTGACGGGCCTGTGCCGGCGGCTCGGCCTGGAGGTGACCTTCGTCGACTCGACCGACCCGGACGCGGTGAGCCGGTCGGCCACCCCCCGGACGAGGGCCGTGTACGTGGAGACCATCGCGAACCCCACCATGACCGTGGCCGACATCCCGGCCCTGGCGGAAGCGGCGCACGGCGCAGGCGCGCCGCTGGTGGTCGACAACACCGTGGCCTCGCCCTACCTGTGCCGGCCCATCGGCCACGGCGCCGACGTGGTGGTCCACTCGGCGACCAAGTACCTGGCGGGCCACTCCGACGTGGTGGGGGGGCTCGCCGTCTTCGCGGACGCCGACCGCTACCGGGTGGCCTGGCACACAATGGTCGACCTCGGGGGGTCCCCCGACCCCTTCGCGGCCTGGCTCACCCTGCGGGGCCTGCGCACGCTGGCCCTGCGCATGGAGCGTCACTGCGCGAACGCCGGCGCGCTGGCCCAGGTCCTCTCGACCCATCCCCGGGTGAGCGCCGTCCACTGGCCGGGGCTCGCCGGGCACCCGAGCCACGACCTGGCGGCCCGGCTCCTGGACGGTCCGGGTGGGCTCCTGTCCTTCGACCTCGCGGGCGACCGCCGGGCCGGGCGCCGCTTCACCGAGGCGACTCGCCTGGCCCGCCTGGCCCCCTCCCTCGGCGGGGTCGAGACCCTGGTCTCCCACCCGGCCAGCACTACCCACCGCCAGCTCGACGCCGGGGCGCTGTCGGCGGCGGGGATCGGAGAGGCCATGGTCCGAGTCTCGGTCGGCCTGGAGGACCCCGAGGACCTGGTGGCCGACTTCCTCGACGCGCTCGCGACGGTGGAGGCGGGGGAGTGATCCCCCGGGAGGCCGGTCCGGTGGGCAGCGACCGGCGTGGCGTAGCCTGAGCCGCCGTGGACGACCGGCCCATCGGGGTGTTCGACAGCGGCTTCGGCGGGCTGACCGTGGCCCGGGCCCTGATCGACCTCGCCCCTCGTGAGGATCTCGTCTACCTGGGGGACACCGGCCGGTATCCCTACGGCCCCCGGCCCCAGGCCGAGGTGGCGACC
>JBOGGR010000514.1:0-2934 GCA_050744025.1 Acidimicrobiales bacterium | reverse complement strand
ACGAGCGCCATCGGCTTCGTGGTCGGCTTCGCCATGTTCGGGGCCATCACCTACCTCCCCCTTTCCAGGTCGTGAAGGGCGTGAACCCCACCGGCTCTGGCCTGCGCCTGCTCCCGCTCATGGGCGGGCTGCTGGTGGCCTCCATCGGCTCCGGCCAGCTCATCAGCCGGTGGGGGCGCTACAAGGTCTTCCCGGTGGTCGGCACCGCGGTCATGGCGGCGGGCATGTACCTCTTGTCGCGGCTGGGCGTCGGCACAGCCGGGCTCGACAGCTCGATCTACATGCTGGTCCTCGGCCTCGGCATCGGCCTCGTCATGCAGGTGCTGGTGCTGGCCGTGCAGAACGCGGTCGAGTACCGGGACCTCGGCACGGCAACCTCGGGGGCCACCTTCTTCCGCTCGATCGGCAGCTCCTTCGGCACGTCGGTGTTCGGGGCCATCTTCAGCAACCAGCTGACCGGCAACCTGTCGCGCGACCTGCGGGGCATCCGCGTCCCGGCCGGCGTGGCCGGCCGGTCCGGCGTGAACCCGGCAGCCCTGGCTCACCTGCCGGCTCCTGTGCACTCCGGGCTCGTGCACGCCTACGCCGCGTCGCTGCACACCGTGTTCCTCGTCGCCGTGCCGGTCTCGGTCGTGGCCTTCGCCCTCACCTGGGTGCTGCCCGAGGTGCGGCTGCGCCAGACCACCCAGGCGGTCGACCCGGCCGACGCCTATGCCCCCACCGCCGTCCCTGCCGTGCGCAGCTCGCTGGACGAGATGGGACGGGCCCTCAGCGTGCTGGCCCGCCGGGAGAGCCGGGCGCGGATCTACGCCCGACTGGCCGCCCGGGCCGGCCTCGACCTCGCCCCGTCCTGCTGCTGGCTGCTGTTCCGCCTCGACGAGGCCGCGTCCCGCGACACGTCGACGCTGGCCACCAGGCTCCGGGTCCCGGCCCCGGTCCTCGGAGGCATGCTCGAAGCCCTGGCCAGGGAGGGCCTGGTCCAGCTCGGCCCCCGTGCCAGCAGCGGGGGCGACCCCGGCGCCGGGGCCGGGCAGCTCTCGCTCACCGCCCCCGGCCGCGACGCCCTCGACCGCCTGGTGGCAGCCCGCCGCGAGGGCCTGGCGAAGCTGGTCGAGGGATGGTCGCCCGACCTCCACGCCGAGCTGGCGCAGCTCCTGGCCCGCATGGCCAGGGACCTCGTGGCCGATCCGTCGCCCGGCAACGTGCTCGACAAGGAGCACCGGCCCGTCGCTGTGACCGGGCGCTGAGAGAGGGCGAGGAGGGTGATGGCGATGGGGGCGGGGGGCTCTCCGCCAGCACTAGCGTTCGGCCCGTGAGCGTCGGGAGCAGCCGGTGAGCGGGCCGGGAGTGGGCACCCGGGCGCTCCGCAGCGCAGCCTGGTTCGGCCAGGAAGGCAAGCTCGGGATGGTGTACCGCTCGCACTCCAAGTCCCAGGGCTACGCGGACGACGTGTTCGACGGGCGCCCGGTCATCGGCATCGCCAACAGCTGGTCGGAGCTGGCGCCCTGCAACGTCCACCTGCGGGCCGTGGCCGAGGCGGTCAAGCGTGGCGTGTGGGAGCGAGGCGGGCTCCCCCTCGAGTTCCCCACGATGTCGCTCGGCGAGACCCTGGTCCGGCCGACCAGCATGCTCTACCGCAACCTCATGGCGATGGAGACAGAGGAGAGCATCCGCTCGAACCCGCTCGACGCCGTCGTCCTGCTGGCCGGGTGCGACAAGACCACTCCAGCCCAGGTGATGGGGGCTACCAGCGTCGACCTGCCCGCCATCCTGGTCACGGGGGGCCCGATGATCAACGGCCGGTTCCGGGGCGAGGCGGTCGGCTCCGGCACCGACGTCTGGCGGCTCTCGGAGAACGCCAGGGCCGGTGCGGTCAGCGCCGCCGACCTCCGGCTGGCGGAGGGCTGCGTGTCGCGCAGCAACGGCCACTGCACCACGATGGGCACGGCGTCCACCATGGCCTGCCTGACCGAGGCCCTGGGCCTCCAGCTCCCAGGATCGGCCGCCATCCCCGCGGTGGACGCCGGGCGCTACAAGGTGGCCCAGGCGGCCGGGCGGCGCATCGTCGAGATGGTGGACGAGGACCTCCGGCCGTCCCGGCTCCTCACCCGGGAGGCGTTCGAGAACGCGATCCGGGTGAACGCCGCCATAGGGGGCTCCACCAACGCCGTGGTCCACCTGCTGGCCATGGCCGGTCGCGCCGGGGTCGCCCTCGACCTGGACGACTTCGACCGCCTCGGAGAGGCGGTGCCCGTGCTGGTCGACCTGAAGCCGACCGGGCGGTTCCTCATGGAGGAGCTGGCCGCCGCCGGGGGACTGCCGGCCGTCCTCCTGGAGATCGCCGACCTGCTCCACCTCGACGCCCTCACCGTCACCGGTCGCACGCTCGGGGAGGAGCTGGAGGGGGTCGCCTGCTTCGACCGGGAGGTCGTCCGTCCCCGCCACGCCCCGCTCCTGCCCGCCGGCAACCACACGATCGTGCTGAGGGGGAACCTGTGCCCCGACGGAGCGGTGCTCAAGCTGTCGGCCGCCTCCCCCGACCTGCTCCGCCACCGGGGCCGGGCCCTCGTCTACGACTCGATCGAGGAGTACGACGCGGCCATGGACACCGAGCTCCCCGGCGTCGACGCGACGACCGTCCTCGTGCTGCGCAACGCCGGCCCCCGCGGCTACCCGGGCATGCCCGAGGTCGGCAACCTCCCCCTCCCGCGGCGCCTCCTGCAGGCGGGGGTGAGGGACATGGTCCGGCTCTCGGACGCCAGGATGAGCGGGACGGCGTACGGGACGGTCGTGCTCCACGTCGCGCCGGAGTCCGCCGTTGGCGGCCCGCTCGCCCTCGTGCGCAGCGGGGACTGGGTGGTCCTGGACGCGCCGGCCCGCCGGCTGGACATGGAGGTGCCGGAGCCGGAGCTGGCGAGGCGGGCCGGCGAGGGG
>JBOGGR010000513.1:0-17335 GCA_050744025.1 Acidimicrobiales bacterium | reverse complement strand
GGGGGCGGGAGGGCCCGCCGGGCCGTCGGTCCGGGCCGCCGTGGCGCGCCCCCGGCCGCCGCGAGATCCTCGGCGGCGGCGGCGGCCCCGGCCTGATCCGTTGGCGCTGGCCGGCTCAGCGGGAGGCTCGGCGGAGCCGGGGGCCGGGCCGGGGGACGAGCCGGCCCGCAGGCCGGGCGTCTCGGCATTGGCGATAGGGTCGGGCATGGGGGAGGTCCCTTCTGATGGTGCACGCTCCCGCACCAGGCCCGGGGCGACAGGGCGCCCCCACCGGCAACGCCCCGGGGGAACCGGGTCCAGCCAGCCCGCCGGTCAGCCCGGCGGACGGGCTCGAGATGCGACACGAGCGTGCGGCGCGTCCGTAGCACCACCGCGGGCAGGAGCCCGCCCGGTGCCGTCGCGCTCGACCGGTCGATGACTTCACTGGGGAGCGAGTCTACCGCTCACCTGGCACTGGGCCCCGGACCGGCGGTGCAGCGGGCGACTGGGCACGGACGGCTCCACCCTCTACCGTCTCTGCCGGTGGACGAGCTCACCGCCTCGACGTCCAACCCTCGCCGGCCGGCCTGATGGCACCCGTCGCCCTCCCTCCGGTGGCCCGCCTGCCCGTGGCGGTCGTCCGGTCGCCCGCCGTCCGGGTCCAGGTCCTCCTCACTCACTGGCAGACCGAGCCGCTGGCGCTGGTCGCCCTGGCAGTCACGGTGGCGTTCGGGGCGGCCTACCTCGTCGCGATCCGTCGGCTGCAGGCCCGGGGCCGGGGCTGGTCGAGGTGGCGGACGGCGTCGTTCCTGGGCGGCTTGGCCATCATCGTCGTCGCCGTCGACTCGGGCGTGGCCGCGTACGACGACAGCGTCTTCACGGTGCATGTGGTCCAGCACTTGCTGCTGATGTCCATGGCCCCCCCGCTCCTCGGCCTGGGGGCCTCCCTCACGCTGGCGCTCCAGACGACGGCCCGCCCGGTGAAGACCAGGATCCTGAAGGTGCTGCACAGCCCTCCCCTGCAGCTCCTGGCGAACCCGGGGGTGGCCGTGGCCCTCGGGCTCGGGACGATGTACGCCTACTTCCTCACCGGGATCTATCCCTTCTCGGTCCACCACCCCCTGTTCCACGACTACACCCACCTGCACTTCCTGGTGGTCGGGTGCCTCTACTGGTGGCCGATCCTGAGCGTGGACCCCATGCCTCGCCGGCTCGGCTTCGGCGCCCGGATGGGAATGCTGGCCGTCACCGTACCGTTCAACGCCTTCCTCGGCATCGCCATCATGAACATGAGCCGGCCCATCGCCTCGGTCCACACCCTCGCCGACACGCACGCCGGAGGGGCGCTCCTGTGGGGCTTCAGCGAGCTCTTCACGCTCGCAGCCCTGGCCGTCGTGTTCACCCAGTGGTCAAGGGCGGAGGAGCGCAAGGCCGCCAGGGACGACCGGCTGGTGGCGCCGGCCGGAGGCCGGGGCTGGACCGGGCCCATGCCCGGTGCCGGCCCGGTGCCCTCCCGCTCCCCAACCCCGCCGGCCGGCCAGGGCTCACCACCAGGCTGAGGCACCTCGCCCCCCGGGCGCCACCGGTCAGGGAGGTGCCTGCGACGACGCTCCGGTTGGGGTGGCCCTCGCCGTGGTCGAGGTGGGTCGCTTGGCGGCCGTGGTAGAGGTGGTGGGAGCGGTCGTCGACGAGGTCGGCGGGGGGGCCGTGGACGACGTGGTCGGCGGGGGGACCGTGGTGGACGTGGCCGGCGGAGGGGTCGTCGTGGACGTGGTCGCCGGTGGTGGCGCAGTGGTGGCGGTGGTCGCCGGTGGGAGCGCAGTGGTGGCGGTGGTCGCCGGTGGGGGCGCAGTGGTGGCGGTGGTCGCCGGCACCGTGGTGGTAGTGGTCGTCGTCGTGGTCGTCGTGGGCGGGGGCGGCACGAGCGGCGTCAGCGCCGGCGCCGGCTTCGGGTGGGTGACCGGAGCGGGCGGGTGGTCCATCAGGTACTGGAGGGCCTGGCGGGCCACCGGGGCCGAGTCGTTGGCTCCGTAGCCGGCCTGCTCGATGACCACGGCCACCACGTACTGCGGGTGGTGGACGTCCTTGCCGGCGAACGCCACGAACAGGGAGTCGGGGACCGGATGGTTGGTGCTGGCCGTCCCGGTCTTGCCGGCCACCTGCATCTTGGAGAAGTCGAAGCCCCGGAACGTGCCCGAGGCCGTGCCCTGTCCCTGGACCGCCCCTATGAAGCCGTCCAGCATTGCCTGGCGGTCCTGCGCGGACATCGGCACGTGACCGGCGACGACGGGCGGGAAGGACTTCATGACCTTGCCGGACGGGCTCAGCACGTCGGCCGCCAGGCGGGGCTGGTAGCGGGTGCCCCCGTTGGCGAACGTGGCGTACGCGTTGGCCAGCTGGAGCGGCGTGATGACGGTCTCGCCCTGGCCGAACGCCATCTGCACCTGGTCGGACGAGTACCACGTGGCCGGCGGGTACACGCCGGGGGCCAGGGCGTGGAGCTTCTGGCGCTCGGCGAAGCTGTCGATGCGCCCCGTGCTCTCGTAGGGGAGGTTGACCCCGGTCGACACGCCCAGCCCGTAGGCGTGGGCCGTGTCCTGGATCGGCGTGGCCCCGTACCTGGCCTGGTCGGCGTAGAACATGTAGCCCAGGTTGTAGAAGAACACGTCGTCGGACTTGGCGATGGCCGTGGTCAGGTCCAGGGGGCCGAGGGCCTCGTGGCTGTCGTTGTGGGGGTCGCAGTTGCCCCCTCTGCAGTTGGGGATCTTGAACACCCCCGTGTCGTCGTACACGTAGGACGGGGTGATGAGGCCCTTGTCGAGGGCGGCGGTGGCGGTGGCCAGCTTGAAGGTGGACCCCGGCGCGTACAGGCCCTGGGTGACCCTGTTCAGCAGCGGGTCGTTGTTGGCCGGGTCGAGGGCCAGGGCGTGGTACTCCGAGTTGCTGATGCCTCCGACCCACACGCTCGGGTTGTAGCTGGGATAGGACGCCGCAGCCAGGACGGAGCCGTTCTGCGGGTCGAGGACGACGGCAGCGCCGGCCGGCGCCGCGGCGTACGCCTTGGCCTGGGGGATGTACTGGCCCCTCACCTTGTGTATCTGGCCGGCCAGGTATCCCTGGAGGGCCTGCTGGAGGCCGAGGTCGAGCGTCAGCTGCACGTTGCCCCCCGGCGTCGGCGGCTTCTGGCCCAAGGTGCCCACCACCTGGCCGAGCCGGTCGACCGCCAGCTTGGTCTGCCCCGACCTGCCCCGCAGCCACCGCTCGTAGGACGCCTCCGCGCCGCTCTGGCCGACCAGGTCGCCGGCCTGATAACCCTTGCCGTTCTCGTGGGCCAGCTCCTGCTGGTTGATCGGGCCCAGGTAGCCGAGGAGCTGTGCGGCCGTTTCCCCGTACGGGTACTGGCGCTGGGCCAGGACCTGGGTGGAGACGCCCGGGAAGCCGGACTGGTGCTCCGACAGGTAGATGGCGACGGACTTGGCGACGTTGGTCGCTATGGGCACGGGGCGGTAGGGGCCGAACTGGTTGTTGTCGAGGGCGTTGGTCACGGCCTTCGGGCTCATGTGCAGGACCCTCGCCAGGCGGGGCACCACCTCTGGGTGCTGGACGGCCACCTGGCGCGACAGCGTGATGGCCTCGGTGGTGTGGTTCTGGACCAGGGGCTGGCCGGCCCGGTCGAGTATCAGGCCCCGGGGAGGGGGGTCGATGACGGTGCGGACCTGGTTGCGGACGGCCAGCTGCGAGTACGTCGGGGAGTTGAGCACCTGCAGGTAGTAGAGCCGGGCGAACATGGCGCAGAACAGCCCGGCCACGACCACCCCGACCAGGCCCAGCCGGAGCCGGGCCACCTGCGCCAGGCTGCGCTTCGGCTTCCTCGACGCCGCGGCCCGCTTGGGCGGCCGCCTCATCACCTCCCCGCTCCCGGTCCCCAGCGGCCGGCCCCGGCCGATGCCGGCACCGGGCGGGACGGGCTGGACCTCATGGCCCACCTCACCACCAGGACCCCGGGGAAGGCCAGGACGCCATTGACGGCGCCCACCACCACGACGATGGCGGCCAGGCCGTGGTGCAGGGCGTACGCGTTGCCGACGATGGCGTCCAGCACGGCGTAGAGCACCACCGCGGCCGCGCTCCCGGCCGCCGCCCCGACCGGCGCCAGCCACGCCGCAGCGTCCACCGCCGCCGCCCTGAGCAGCCCCATGGCGTAGCCGACGAGCGTGAAGGTGAGCGCCGACAGCCCGAACGGCGTCTGCAGGAACAGGTCCACCAGCAGGCCTACCCCGAACCCGACGACGGCCCCCCTCTCAGCGCCGCCCTCCAGGCCGGCCAGGGCCACGACGAGGACCATCAGGTCGGGCTGGGCGCCGTGGACCTGGAGCCGGGAGAGGAGGGTCTCCTGGAGCACGAACGCGACGACCACCACCAGGGGGAGGCGCAGGCGGGCGAGCGGGCTCGTCACGGGAGGCCCGCCGACGGGGTCCAGAGGAGCACGGTCACGTACTGGAGCTGGCCGAGCTGGGCCACCGGCGCCAGCTCCACCTCGTCGGTGACCTGGCCCGGGTCCAAGGTGGCACCCTCCACCGTCCCGACGGGTATCCCCGGCGGGTAGAGGTCGCCCTGGCCCCCGCTCGTTGCCATCAGCTCTCCCTTTAAGAGCTTGGTCCCGGCCCCGACGAGCGACACTGAGAGGGGCCGGCCGACCCCCTGGCCGCTCGCGAGGGCGAGCGATCCCTTCTTCCCGAACACGACCCCGACGTTCGAGGCCGGGTCGGTGACCAGCTGGACCGTGGACCGCGAGCGGGAGACGGCGACCACCCGGCCAACCAGGCCGGTGCCCGAGACGGCGGGCATGCCGTCCCGGACGCCCTGCGCCGTGCCCCTGTCCAGCTGGACGGTGTGCTGGAAGTTCGAGGGCGAGGTGGCGATGACGTCGGCCACGACCCGGTGGGTGATGTTCGGCGCGAAGGGCAGATGGGCCTGGGCGGCGAGGCGCGCCGCCTGCTGCTGGTAGACGCCCGCCTGGGCCGCCTCGGCCCGAAGCCTCGTGACCTCCTGGTGGAGGTGGGCGTTGGCCGACCTGAGGGACCCGTAGCTGGCCGCCCCCTCGAAGAAGTTGCCGACAGGCGTGAAGATCGCCGAGGCCGCGGACTGCACAGGCGAGAACACGTCCGTAGCGACGCTCTTCACCCCCGAGATCCAGTGGCTGGAGTGGCTCCTGAACCCGAGGGTCAGGACCGTGACCGCGGCCAGCACGAGGACGAGCAGGGTGAAGCGGGGGCGGGCGGTGCGCCGGGACAGGGCCACGTGGGCTCGGCGGCGGGGGTCAGCGCGGACCGGACGACGAGATCAGGACCTGCTTGAGAGCCTCGAACTCCTCCAGGCACTGGCCACTGCCGATGGCGACCGAGTGGAGGGGGTTCTTGGCCACGATGATGGGCATCCCCGTCTCGCTGGACAGCCTGGAGTCGAGCCCGTGGAGCTTGGCCCCGCCCCCGGTGAGGACGATCCCCTGCTCCATGATGTCCGCCGCCAGCTCGGGCGGGGTCTTGTCCAGCGTCACCTTGACGGCGTCCACGATGGCCGACAGCGGCTCCTCGATGGCGCGCCGGATCTCCTCGGTGGTGGTCACGATGGTCTTCGGCAGCCCGGTGATGAGGTCCCGGCCCCTGATCTCGGCGTGCAGCTCCTCCTCCAGGGGGCAAGCCGAGCCGAGGGCGATCTTGATCTCCTCGGAGGTCCTCTCGCCCAGGGCCAGGCTGTACTCCTTCTTGATGTAGCTGATGATCGCCTCGTCCAGCTCGTCCCCGCCGATGCGGATGGACTGGCTGGTGACGATGCCCCCGAGGGAGATCACCGCCACCTCGGTGGTGCCCCCGCCGATGTCCACGACCATGTTGCCGGTCGGCTCGTGCACGGGGAGCCCGGCCCCGATGGCTGCGGCCATCGGCTCCTCGATTATGTACGCCGGCTTGCGGGCTCCTGCGAACTCGGCTGCCTCCTGGACGGCCCTCTGCTCCACGCCGGTGATGCCCGACGGCACGCAGATGACGATGCGGGGCTTGGCGAAGCGACGCTGGTGGACCCGGCGGATGAAGTACCGGAGCATCTTCTCGCAGATCTCGAAGTCCGCGATGACGCCGTCCTTCAGGGGCCGGATGGCCTGGATGTGCCCAGGGGTGCGGCCGATCATCCGCTTGGCCTCGGCGCCGACGGCGAGGGGCCGGCCGTCCTTGACGTTGACGGCGACCACGGACGGCTCGTTGAGGACTATGCCGCGGCCCCGCAGGTACACCAGGGTGTTGGCAGTCCCGAGGTCGACCGCCATGTCGCGGCCGAGCAGTGAGGAGAAGAGGTTGTCAGACATGGGCCGAATGCCTCCTCGGGGGCAGCTGGAGGTCGAGACACGAGGCTAGCACTGTCCCGCCGGCCGGCCATCAGCGAGGGGCCAGGTCCGGGAAGAACAGGGCGATCTCCCGGCTGGCGGCCGCCGGCGAGTCGGAGCCGTGCACCAGGTTCTCGCTCACGGTTGTGGCCAGGTCGCCGCGGATGGTGCCGGGGGCGGCCTCGGCCGGGTCGGTGGCCCCCATCAGGGTCCTCACGATCCTCCAGGTGCCCGGCGGCCCCTCGACCACGAGGAGCATCACCGGCGAGCGGGTGATGAAGGCCACGACGTCGCCGAAGAACGGCTTGCCCTCGTGCTCGGCGTAGTGGCGACCGGCCAGACCAGCGTCGACCAGGCGCAGCTCGGCCGCGACCAGACGCAGGCCCTTGGCCTCCAGCCGGCCGACGATCTCGCCCACCAGGCCTCGCTCGACGGCGTCCGGCTTGCAGATGACAAGGGTCCTCTCCATGGCGGGGCCGGACGTTAGCCGGGCGCGGGGACGGCGGCGGCCCCGTGGTGGGAGGGGTGGCCGAGGACGGCGGCCCGGGCCGCGCCGACGACGTAGAGGGAGCCGGTGACGAGGACCAGGTCCCCGGGGCCGGCCCGGGCTCTGGCCCGGTCCACGGCGGCGCCGACGTCGTCCACCACCTCGGCCGGGATCCCGAGGGCGATGGCGGCCGCCGCCACGTCGGCCGGGGGCAGGGCCCGGGGCGAAGGTGGCCGGCAGGCCACGACGTGGGCCAGCCCAGCCGGGCTGAGGCCGGCGAGCATCTCGGCCGGGTCCCGGCCCCGCAGCACGCCCATCACGACGACCCGGCGGCCGGCTGCGGCGAACTCCTCGGCCAGGGTCGCCCCGGCGGCCCTGGCCCCGGCCGGGTTGTGGGCGCCGTCGAGCAGGCACAGGGGCTGGCGCCCGACCACCTCCATGCGGCCGGGAGAGGTGGCGGTGGCGAAGCCCTCCTCGACCACGTCCCGGTGCAGGGGGGCGCCGAAGAAGGCCTCGGCCGCCATCAGGGCGCAGGCGGCGTTGTCCCCCTGGTGGGCCCCGTGGAGTGCCAGGTAGACGCCCGGATAGCGGGCGCCCGGGGTGCGCAGGTCGAGGAGCCGGCCGCCGTGGGCCGGCTGGTTGACCTCGCAGCCGAAGTCCGTGTCCCGCTCCCAGGTCCAGTCCGCGCCTGCCGCCGTGGCGGCCCCCCGGAAGATGGCGGCCAGGTCCGGGGCCGTCTCCCCGAGCACGAGGGTGGCGCCCGGCTTCACGATGCCCGCCTTCTCCCGGGCGATGTCGGCCAGCGTGGGCCCGATGACGTCGAGGTGGTCGGGGCTGACGTTCGTGACGACGGCCACCCGGCCATCGACCACGTTCGTGGCGTCGTGGGTGCCGCCCAGGCCGACCTCGACCACGGCCACGTCCACGGCCACGTCGGAGAACCACCGCAGGGCCGCGGCGGTGAGGATCTCGAAGCGGTTGGGCGGCTCCTCCATCAGCGTCTCGGCATCGGCCACCAGGGCCAGGATGTCGGCCAGGTCGGCGTCGGCTATGGGCTCACCATCGTGGGCCAGGCGCTCGTTGACCTGCTCCAGGTCGGGGCTCGTGTAGGTGCCCACCCGCAGGCCCCGGGCACGGAGGAGGGCAGTGAGCATCCGAGCCGTCGAGCCCTTGCCGTTCGTCCCGGTCAGGTGGAGGACGGGATAGGCATCCTGCGGGTCGCCCACGGTCAGGGCCAGCTCCCGCATGCGCCCGAGTGTGGGGGGGCCGGCACGTCCCATCTCGACCGCCTCGAGGTTGACATGGTCCTCGAGCCACGCCAGGGCCTCGGGGAGGTCCCAGCCCCGCCGGGCGCTCAGGAGGCCTGCCGGCGCGGGCGGTCGACCTTCTCGGCGCTCCGCGGGACGAGGGTCGGGTTGACCCGGTCGAGGACGACGGAGCGGTCGATCACGCACCGGCCGATGTCGGACCGGCTGGGGAGGTCGTACATCACCTCGAGGAGGACCTCCTCGAGGATGGCCCGAAGTCCCCGGGCCCCGGTCCCCCGCAGGAGGGCCTGCTCGGCCACCGCCTCGAGGGCGTCCTCGCTCAGCTCGAGCTCCACCTCGTCCAGGTCGAAGACCCTCCGGTACTGCTTGACCAGGGCGTTCTTCGGCTCGACCAGGATGCGGACGAGGGCCTCCTTGTCCAGGTTGGACACCGCTCCGATCACCGGGAGCCGGCCGACGAACTCGGGGATGAGGCCGAACTTGAGCAGGTCCTCGGGCAGGACGCGGCGCAGGGCCTCGGCGTCGTCGGACTCGCTGCCCCGCCGGACCTCGGCCCGGAAGCCGATGCCCTTGCGCCCCACCCTGGACTGGATGATCTTCTCCAGCCCGGCGAAGGCCCCCCCGCAGATGAAGAGGACGTTGGTCGTGTCGATCTGGATGAACTCCTGGTGGGGGTGCTTGCGCCCCCCCTGGGGCGGCACCGAGGCCGTCGTCCCCTCCAGGATCTTGAGCAGGGCCTGCTGCACCCCCTCACCAGACACGTCCCGGGTGATCGACGGGTTCTCGCTCTTGCGGGCGATCTTGTCGATCTCGTCGATGTAGATGATCCCGGTCTCGGCCTTCTTCACGTCGTAGTCAGCGGCCTGGATGAGCTTGAGCAGGATGTTCTCGACGTCCTCGCCGACGTAGCCGGCCTCGGTGAGCGCGGTGGCATCCGCGATGGCGAAGGGGACGTTCAGCATGCGGGCCAGGGTCTGGGCCAGGAGGGTCTTGCCACAACCCGTGGGGCCGAGCAGGAGGATGTTCGACTTGGCCAGCTCCACCTCGGCATCGTGGCCGTTGTCGGCCTGGACTCGCTTGTAGTGGTTGTAGACGGCCACGGCCAGGATCTTCTTGGCGTAGTCCTGGCCGATCACGTAGTCGTTCAGGAAGTCGCAGATCTCCCTCGGCTTGGGGAGCTCGTCGAACCGCATCTCCGAGGTGTCGGACAGCTCCTCCTCGATGATGTCGTTGCAGAGCTCGATGCACTCGTCGCAGATGTAGACGCCCGGGCCGGCGATCAGCTTCTTGACCTGCTTCTGCGACTTGCCGCAGAAGCTGCACTTGACCAGGTCCCCCCCGTCTCCGAACTTGGCCATCGTCGTCCCCCCGTCTCCTAGGCCACGCCGGCGGCTCGAGGGACACCGGCCAGGTCGCGCGCGGTGATCACCTCGTCGATGATCCCGTAGTCCCGGGACTCGTCGGCGCTCATGATGAAGTCTCGGTCGGTGTCCTTCTGGATCTTCTCGATGGGCTGGCCGGTGTCGTTGGCCAGCATCTGGTTGAGCAGGTCCCGCATGCGGAGGATCTCCTTGGCCTGGAGCTCGATGTCGGTGGCCTGCCCCGCCGCCCCCCCGTACGGCTGGTGTATCAGGATCCGGGCGTGGGGGAGGGCGAAGCGCTTGCCCTCGCTCCCGGCGGCCAGCAGCACCGCCGCTGCGGACGCCGCCTGGCCGAAGCAGAACGTGCTCTTGGCCGGCTTCACGAACTTCATCGTGTCATATATGGCGAACAGAGCCGTGATGTCGCCGCCCGGTGAGTTGATGTAGAGGTTGATGTCCTTGTCGGGGTCCTCGTACTCGAGGAAGAGGAGCTGGGCGCACACGAGGTTGGCGACCGTGTCGTCGATCGGGGTCCCTAGGATGATGATCCGCTCCCGCAGCAGGCGGGAGTACAGGTCGTAGGCCCGCTCCCCCCGGTTGCTCGACTCGATCACGGTCGGGACCATGTAGTCCATGGCGGGCCGGGTCACGCCGGGCTCTCCACGGGGGTGCTGGTGTCCTGGCTCACGCTGGTCTCGTCTCTGCTCGGGGCGTCCCCGCCGGAGCTGGCGTCCCCGCCCGAGCCGGCGTCCCCGCCCGAGCCGGTCTCGTCGCCGGCGGCCGGCGCCGAGCTGGCGAACAGCTGGTCCCTGTCGATCGGTCTCCCCTCCTCGTCGATCAGCTCGACGTGGTCGACGAGCCAGGTCAGTGCCTTCCCCTTGCGTACGTCGGAGCGTACCGCCGGGAGCTGCCCGGCACGCTCCAGCTCCCTCCTCACCTTGGCCGGGTCCCGCCGCAGACGCTGGCCGAGGCTGGTCATCTCGGCGTCGAGGTCCGAGTCGCTGACCTCGACCGATTCGGCGTCCACCAGGGCCCGCAGGGCCAGGTCGGCCGTGACCGCCCTGGCCGACGCCCCCCGCATGCCCTCCACCAGCTCCTCCTGGGTCTGGCCGATCGCCTCCAGGTAGCGGCCGAGGCCGATCCGCTGCTCGTCCAGGCCGTGGCCGAGATCGTTGACGCGGCGCTCCAGCTCGGCGTTCACCAGGGCCTCCGGCGGGTCGACGTCCACCAGGGCGATCAGGGCGTCCAGGGCCCGGTCCCGCAGGGCCCGCTGGCCCTGGCTCCGCTTGAACGAGGTCAGCCGCTCCCGCAGGTCGGCCCGCAGCTCCTCCAGTGTCTCGAACTCGGAGGCATCGGCCGCCCAGGCGTCGTCGGCCTCGGGGAGCACCTTCTCCTTCACCTCCTTGACCAGGACCTGGAAGCTGAGCTCCTGGTCGCCCGCCTGGGCGTTGAACTTGAGGATGTCGCCCACCCTCTTCCCCCGCAGCTGCTCGTCCAGCTCGGCCACGATGCTCGCGCCGCCCACCTCGTAGGAGAAGTCGTCGGCCGTCAGCCCGTCGATGACCTCCTGGTGGCGATAGGCCTTGATGTCGATGGTGGCGTGGTCGCCGTCCCGGGCCGGGCGGCTGACGATGGTGAGCTCGGCGAACTGGTCCCGGAGGCGGTCGACCTGGGCATCCACCTCGGAGTCGTCCACGTCCAGGCCGGGCAGGGTCACGGCCAGGCCCTGGTAGCCGGCGATCGACACGGTGGGGCGGACCTCGACGGTGGCGTCGAAGCTGACCGCCCCCGACTCCTCCCCGGCGGTGATGTCGATCTGGGGGTCGGCGATGACGTCGACCTCGGTGTCCTGCACCGCCCGGGCGTAGAAGTCCGGCACGGACTCACGCAGCGCCTCCTTGCGGATGGCCGTGACCCCGACCCGGGCCTCCAGGAGCCTGCGGGGCACCTTGCCGGGCCTGAACCCCGGCACCCGCACCTCCCTCGCCATCTTGCGGAAGGCGGCATCGACCGCCTTCTCCATCTCCTCCTCGTCCACCTCGACCGAGAGCTTGACCTTGTTACCCTCGACGGGCTGCGCCGTGGCTCGCATACAGGTGGCCCACTCTACCGGGCGTGGGCCGGCCGGCGGACCGGCCCCCCGCCGCTCGTCCTCTAGTCCCGGTCGGCGGCAGCCAGCCCGGTCGGGCAGGAGACCCCGGTGCCCTCGAGGCCGCAATATCCGTCGGGGTGGCTGGCCAGGTACTGCTGGTGGTAGCCCTCGGCGTAGTAGAAGGGCGGCGCCTCCCTGATCTCGGTCGTGATCGGCCCGTGGTCGGCGGAGAGCACGCCCTGGTACGCGTCCCGGGACGCCTCGGCGGCCCGCTTCTGCGCCTCGCTGGTAGTGAAGACGGCCGAGCGGTACTGGGTCCCGACGTCGTTGCCCTGGCGCATCCCGGCGGTCGGGTCGTGCCCCTCCCAGAAGCTCCTGAGCAGGGCCTCGTAGGAGATCCGGGCCGGGTCGAACACGACCAGCACGGTCTCGGCGTGCCCGGTGCGCCCGGTGCAGACCTCCTCGTAGGTCGGGTTGGGGGTGAGGCCGCCGGCGTAGCCCGAGGCTGTGGTGAGCACGCCGTCGGTCTGCCACATCATGCGCTCGGCCCCCCAGAAGCAGCCCATGGCGAACAGGGCGGTCTCGGCGCCGTCGGGGAATGGCGGCGTGAGCGCAGCATCCTTCACGAGGTGGCGCTCGGGCACGGCCATGGGCTCGGAGCGCCCGGGCAGCGCGTCCTTCTCGGCCGGCAGCTCGGTCCTGCGCCTGTTGAAGAGCATCGGTGTGGCTCCTTCCCGTGGTCGGTCACGGCCAGGTCTACCCCCCCATGCTTGTTACCCTGCAGGGGAGATGGCGAACGCGATCCGGGACCCCGCCCCGCCCACCTGGGTGGCTGCCCCGCCCCCCCGGCTGAGCGGGGAGACAGGTGCGCCCCTCCTGAGGGGCTGGATCCACCTCGCAGCGCTGGTCGTGACCGTCCCGGCGGGAGCCCTCCTGCTGTCCCGGGCCGCCTCCACCTGGGCCGTCGGGTACGTCGCGGTCTACGTCGCCGGCCTCCTCGCCGTGTACGCGGCCAGCGCCGCCTACCACCTCCTGCCGGTGTCCCCGGCCACGCGCTACTGGCTGCGCCGGGCCGATCACGCGACCATCTACGTGTTCATCGCCACCTGCTACACGGTCTGGTGCGGCCTCGTGGTCCGGGGCACGTTGAGCACGGTCGTGCTGGGCCTGGCCTGGGCCGGCGCCGCCGTCGGGGTCGTCGGCAAGGTCACCAGCTTCGACCGGCTGAGGATGGTGACCGGGTCGCTCTACATCGCCCTCGGCTGGCTGGCCGTCGTCACCCTGCCCGACGCCCTGCGCGCCCTCGGGTGGGCCCAGCTGGGGCTCCTCTTCGCCATGGGCGTCACCTACACGGGCGGGGCGGTCGTGCTGGCCCTGCGCCGGCCCGACCCCCTCCCCGAGGTGTACGGCTACCACGAGCTGTGGCACACCCTGGTAGTGGCGAGCGGTGCGTGCTACTTCGTGGTCGTGTGGGGCCTGGTGGCCGCCCTTCACCGGCCCTAGGCCCTCCGCCGGCCCTAGCGCCCCCACCGAAGGACCGTGGCCGCCCAGGTGTAGCCGGTCCCGGCCGCCAGGAGCAGCACCAGGTCGCCGTCGGAGAGGCGCCCGGCCCGGCTGGCCCGGTCCAGGGCGAGGAGCGGGTCGACCCCGCTCATGTGGCCTGTGTCGTCGAGGTAGACGCTGCCCCGGCGGTCCATCCCGAGCGCCTCCAGGAGGGCCTCGTGCATCGACCGCTTGAGGTGGATGACGCACACCATGGCCAGGTGCCGATGGTGCAGCCCGACCGCTTGGCCGCCTCCCCGGCCACGGTCACGAAGTTGTCGAGGCTCACCCGGTCGAGGCCCCTCTTCATGGCAGCCGGGTCGTCGACGTCGATGGCATGGGCCCCAGCGGCCACCGTGGCCGCCGAGGCCGGCTCCGCGCTCCCACCGGCCGGGACCTTGACGTGACGCCAGAACGAGCCGTCCGTGACCATGTGCGACCCGAGGACCTGGTTGAGCGGGTGGTCCCGCACCAGCAGCGCGGCGACGCCGCCGTCGCCGAAGTCGAACATGAACCGGGACCGCTCGTTCGCGTAGTCGAGGAGGGACGACTCCCGGCTCCCGGCCACGAGGAGCACCTGGCGGAGCTCGTCCTCGGCGACCATGAGGTCCCTCGCCACCCGCAGCGCGACCGGGGCGCCGCAGGACACGTAGTCGAGCTCGAGCCCGAAGGAGCGCTCGCAGCCCAGCTCGTGAGCGACCCGGGGCGCCGCCTGCCAGACCGGGTAGTCCTTCCACGTCGAGCCGAAGTAGACGACGGCGTCGATGCCGGCCGGGTCCGTCCCGGTCTCGGCCAGCAGCCGACGGGCGGCCGCGATGGCCAGGTCGCTCGTGTCCTCCCCGGGCTCGGCCAGGTGCTTGCCCGTGAGGCCGAACCGCTCCCGGATGACCGCCTCTGGGATGCCGCTCGCGGCGGCGATCTCGGCCGCCGCCATCCACCGGCTCGGGAGGTAGGCGGCGGTGGCGGCCAGCCCGACGCGGGTCACCGGCCCCGCCGGCGCCGCTGGCCCGAGCCGAGGGCCCGCGCAACGAGGGCCATGGTCTCCTCGAAGATCTCGGGCGAGAGGCCGTCGGCCCCCTCCTCGGACCACAGGATCCAGCGCATCCCGATCATCTCGCCGACCGCCATCAGGGCCCAGGCCTCCACGAGCGGGTCGGCCTCGGCGATCTCCCCGGCGGCCATGGCGGCCCGCAGGCCCTCCATGTAGCCCTCGGCTATGCGGTCGTAGTGCAGGCGCATGACCCGGGGCGACACGAACTCGGCCTGGCGGATGACCCGGTAGAGGGCCGGGTGCTCGGCCGTGAAGCGGAAGAAGGCGGCGAAGCCGAGGCGCTCGGCCTCGACCCGGGACCGGCCGGCCCGGGACGCCTCGGCCATGGCGTGGCGCACCCGCCGGTTGAGGTCCTCGACCAGCTCGTCGAAGACCGCCCGCTTGCCCTCGAAGTAGATGTAGAAGGTCCCCTGGGCCACGCCGGCGGTCTCGGTGATCTTGACGATCGAGGCGTCGTGGTAGCCGAGGTCGGCGAACACCGCCTCGGCCGCCTCGAGGAGGCGCCGCCGGGTCTGGGCCCCCTTGCCCCGGACCGCGCTGCCGTCGACCCGCAGCTGGGGCGGCCCGGCCTCGCTCACCGGTCCCCCTCGGGCCCGCTCTGGGCGAGCATCGACTTCTGCACCTTGCCCACGCTGTTGCGGGGCAGGGCGGCCACGAAACGCACGGCGCGCGGGACCTTGAAGCCGGCCAGCCGGTCCCGGCAGTGGACCAGCAGCTCGTCCTCCCCGACCGGGACGCCCGGCCGGGCCGCCACCACGGCCAGGCCCGCCTCCCCCCAACGCTCGTCGGGGATGCCCACCACGGCCGCCTCGGCCACGGCCGGGTGGTCGTGGAGCACGCCCTCCACCTCCGCGGGGTAGACGTTCTCCCCCCCTGATATGTACACGTCCTTGATCCGCCCGCAGATGCGGTAGAAGCCGCCGGCGTCCCGCTCGGCCACGTCGCCGGAGTGGAGCCAGCCCCCGGAGAGGGCGGCGCTAGTGGCGTCGGGGTCCCTCCAGTAGCCGGCGAACACGTTCGGCCCCCGCACCGCCAGCTCGCCGCGGGCCGGCCCGTCGGCGGGCCCGCCGCTCTCGTCGAGGATGGCGACGTCGACGTGGGGATATGGCGACTCCCCGCCGCCGCCACGTCTGGAGCAGGGCCTCCGGCATCGGGGCGCCCCCGACGACGGCCAGCCGGAGGCTGGACAGGTCGGCCTCCACGAAGCCCGGCGCACCGGCGAGGAAGGCGTAAGTGGCCGGTACGCCCATCATCGCGGAGACCCGTTCCGAAGAGATGAGCCGCAGGCAACGGCCGGGGTCGAAGGTGGGCTCCAGCACCACCCTGGCGCCCTTCCACCAGGCGAGCAGGGGCTGCACGTTCCAGCCCCCGACGTGGCACTGGGGCAGCACGGAGAGCACCACGTCGGAGCCGGTCAGGCCGATCATGTGGTCCAGGCTCAGGTTGGTCCAGAAGCAGTTGGCGTGCGTGAGGACCGCTCCCTTGGGCCGGCCGGTCGTGCCCGAGGTATAGAGGAGGAAAATGGGGTCATCGTCCCCCACCTCCGTGCCCACCTCCACGGGCCGGCCCGCCTCCCCAGTCCCGGCGAGGGCCTCCAGGCCGGCTGCGTCGAGGCCGAGCCGTGGCGGCGCCGGCCGGGACGCGGCCTCCGCCGACCTCTCGCCCAGCTCGGACAGCCCGGGCTCGACCATCAGCAGGGAGGGCTCGGCGTCGTCGAGCTGGTAGGCCAGCTCGGCCGGGGCCAGGCCAGGCGCCAGTTGAGCGGCACCAGCACGAGGGCGGCCTTGGCGCAGGCGAAGAGGCACGTTACGTGCTCGATGCTGTTCGTGGTGAGGGTGGCCACCCGGTCGCCCCGGGCCAGGCCCCGGTGCCGGAAGGCACCGGCCAGCTCCCGGGCGCCGGCCTCCAGCCCGGCATACGTCACCCGCCGGTCGCCGCTCACCACGGCCACCCGCTCCGGAGTGGCCCTCGCCCGGTCCCCCACCCACCTCCCCAGGGTCAGCCTCCCCGCCCCGGTCACTGGTCGACCGCCTCGCTCGCTTCGAGGAAGTCGACGAGCACGGCGAGGAAGCGGTCCGGCTGCTCCAGGTGCGGTGAATGACCGCAATCGGCGAAGTCCTCCTCGCGATAGCGCCCCCCGGCGTCCCGGTAGCGGTCCAGGAGCGCTCTCAGCTGCGAGACCATCGGCTGTGGACCTCGTGCAGGAAAACCGGCACCGACAGACCCGCCGCCCCCCACCATGCCCCCGTCGTCCGCTCAACCACGGCCCATAGCCCGAAGCACCGGGGAGCTGGTCAGTGTCGCTACCGCACAGCTCTCCGACAGCGCGTGCGCTGGTACTGCTGCCCCTCGCGTCGCCAGCCTGGCCTCACCTTGCGCCTTGGGTCCGCCCGAACTTGCCCGAGCCCTACAGATCGAGGACGCGGCGAAGACCTCGGTCCACCTCGTTCAGTAGCCCGGACGGGGCGTTGCCCGCGTGATCGGTGAGGTCGGTCTTGCTCAAGGTGACGAGAGCGGTCACGTTGCGACCGAGTCCCGGGGGAGGCCGGTCGTGACAGCGGGAAGGAACACATTGCCGGGCATGGTGGCCAGGGCTGTGTTCGAGGTGATGACCGCGGCGAGGACCGTCGCCAGGCGGCTTCGGTTGTAGCTGGTGGCGGAGATGACGAGCACTGGCCGCCGCTTGGCCGGGCGTGAACCGACCGGCCCCGCGGGGTCGGCCCAGTAGATGCCGCCTCGCTCGATCACCAGTGGTCTGTCGTGTCGGCCAGCACTCGGTGGCCGACGCTCACCGCGTCGGCCGCAGAGTCGTCGGCTCCGCCGAAGGCGCTGACGGCCACGTCGATCTGGTGGGTCACCGATTCGCTGTCCAGATCGTCCAGGTAGCGTGCGGCCGCACGAGAGAAGAACTCGGAGCGGCTCATGCCCAGATCCTGAGCACGCCTGGATGCTCGCTCGTAGGTGTCGTCCGGGACGGAGATCGCGGTCTTCACACCATGAGTATAACCGGGTATGACCATCGGCCCGCGAGATCGGCGGCCACCAAGTCGTCGAGGTCGGGCCCCGCACCCCGGCTGCAGCCACGGTGGTCCGATCGGCGCGTGGGCGAATGTCCGTCGGGAGGTGGACCCAGAGGTGGTCGCCGCCTATCCGGACAGGATGGAGGCCGAGGTCGC
>JBOGGR010000512.1:0-7270 GCA_050744025.1 Acidimicrobiales bacterium | reverse complement strand
AGGGCAGCCGCATCAGTGGCAGAAGACCCGACCGGCCGAACGCCACCCTCGGGCGACCAGGACGCCGAAGACCGTTCGCGGCGCCCCGAGGAGCACTGTCCCAAGTGCTACCTCGTAGAGGAACGGTGGGTGACGACGCGCACGAACGCCAGCAGCGACTGCCAGGGCAGCCCGACCCGGCGCGAGCCGTTGAGCGCCTCTTCGAGCCAATTCCGGGCGGTGGCGTGAGCCCGGGACTGCTCGTCTACGGCATAGAGCAAGACGTTCGCGTCGACGAGCATCAGCGGCTCGCGGCGCCGTCGAGGACCTCGAGGACGTCGGCGACGCAGGAGACGTCGACGCTCACCCCGAGCGGGGCGGTGCGCTGCCGGAACGGCGGCCTGGTCGGCTGGGCGAGCAGGCCTCGGCGGATCAACTCGTTCACCGCCTCGGACATGCCGAGGCCGTGCTCGCGCCGCAGCGCCTCTATGGCCCTGGTGGTGTCACCATCGAGCTCCACCGTCGTCCGCATGCTCCAACACTATCATGGCCGTGCGCGTTATCCTGCACCTAACAGGCTGTCGCGAAATGGTTCGGAGAGTGCATAGGTATACGGGGGCCTGGGCCGGGCCGACCCGCGTCAGGCGGAACGGGAATGCGGCTGCGGGCGGTCAGCCTGCGGTCGGCTGCACGGAGGGGACGAGGGCGAAGGACAAGAGAATCGGTGGGGAGACAATCCCTCCCGGCTCGACCCGGCGCCACGCGCAGTCAAAGGACCAGGCGCAGGAATGGGCGATGTGGAGTGGGTGAGGGGGAAGAATGCCCGGGGCGGGAGCCTCGGAGACACTACGGTGGCGCGATGTCGTGCCGAGCTCCCTCGCCGCCTTGCGTTGCTTCCAGTCCTTCAGCGTGGCGATGAGGCGATCGGGGCCCTCAGCGGTGGCGTTGTGCTCGGACCAGTACCCGGCGTCGGCCAGCACCAGGCCGAGCTCGGCCTGAGCAACGCCGGCTGCGGCCACCATGGCGGCGGCCTCATCCATCATGGGCACGAGCTGGTGGACGTCGTTGGCATCCTGGGTCACCATGGCAGCCAGCACGATCTGGCGCTCGTTCACCGCCGCCTGGGCGTTGTAGCCCTGCACGAAGCCGGTGCGCGTCTTCATCATCCGAGACTGAGGGTCGGTCGTGTTGGCCCGGGCCTCCTCCGGACCAGGCGCCGCCTCGGCGGCCTGGCGGGCCCGGTCGAGGGCCTCCTCGGCCCCGGCCAGGGACTGCTTGGCTTGCTCCTCTTCCTGGCGGGCTGCCTTGTTCTTGGTGGCAGCGAGGTCGGCTTCGGCCCGGGCCAGGGCGGCGTGAGGATCGCTCGGCTTCCGACCCCGCAGCTTTCGTCCCTCGGCCGCCTCTGCGGCCGCCTTCTCGGCCCGCTCGGACTCCTTCTCGGCCCGGGCGTCCTCTTGAGCCTCGATCTCGGCCAAGGCCGCCTCCAGGCGGGCCCGCCTCGTGTCCCGGCGCCGGAAGGGCTCGGGCAGCTGGGGAGCCCCCACGAGGGAGAGCTCGGACCCCTCGGTGGCGTCGCTGGAGGCGGCCTCGGCGAGGATCGCCGCCACCTCGGCGCGAATGGTGCTGGCTCGCCGGTTGGCATCGAGGGCGGCGTCGGCGGCGATCTTCGTCCCGTCGATGGCGATGACCCCCAGGCTCACCATCTCTGCCCTGGCGCACAGTGAGAGCACGTCGACGAAGGCGGCCTCGATGGCGGCCTCGTGATCGGCCCGGAAGCGGGCGATGCTGGCGTGATCGGGGATGCGGTTGGCGCAGATCACCCGGAAGGCCACGTCGGAGCGGCAGGCCGCCTCGATGCGCCTGGAGGAGCGCAGGCCCTGGCAGTAGGCGTAGATCAACAGGGCCAACAGCATCTCGGGGTCCCAGGCCGGGCGCCCAGGTCCGTCTTTGGGGTAACGAGCATGGAAGGCCGAGGTGTCGACAAGGGACACGGTGTCCAGCACGAACCAGGCCAGATGGTCTTCGGGAAGCCACTCCGCCATGCGCGGAGGTAGCAGGAACAGCTGGCTTCGGTCGGCGGAGATGTACCCATGTGCCACAGCCACAACAATAGCCGCTCTATCCACAAGAGTAGCGCACTCAAATGGACGTTCCGCGTTGGTTCCTCAAAGCAGTGGCCGTATCGCCCTCCCCATCTTCATGCGACCCTGTGAATAGCGATGCTCTCTGTGAGACATTCTGCGACAGCCTCCTAAGTGTCGACAAGCAGGAGCGAGTCTTCATACGGCGTCTCTGCCGCGCCCACCGATGTCTGCCCTCCTGCATCCGGAGGCGGTCTGTCGTCGCTATCCGTCGCGGGTGACGAGAGAGACCCGGAAGACGCCGAGGCCCCTCGGCTCCTCTGGACCACCCGCCGGCCTCCAGAGAGGCGCCGCCCTCAGCTCGACCTGGTGGTGGCCGGGCCGGCAGGTGACGGCTGCATCCACCGAGAAGGGCTCGCCGTCGCAGCGAACCGACCAGGAGAGGGCCTGGTCGCCCAACTTGGCCGACAGGCGGATCACCGGGCCGGCCTCGGCTGGCGGGGCCACCCCCTCGACGACGAGGCGGCCGGCCACGGCGTCCCCGCTGTCGCTGTCCTCCCCGTCCGCGACCACCACCGTCGTGGCGGGCGCCTCGCCGGTCCAGCGCACGGGCCGGCCGCCCGTCTCCTCCAGCGGGAGCAGGCCGCGCGACTGGACCTCGTCGTTGCGGCCCACGACCAGCTCGGGCAGCGCCACCCGCCAGATGGCCTGGCGGCTGGAGTAGAGCCAGGGGGGGTAGTGCCACCGGGGGAGGCCGGTCGGGCGGGCCAGGGCGAAGAGGTTCTCCCCCCGGTGCTCCGGGGCCATGCCGGGCACGGCGGGCCCGTGCGGGGCGGTCATGCCGATGTCCATGGCCTGGAGCTCGGCCACCTCGTAGCCGCCCTCCTCCAGGAGGGCCCGGAGCTCGGAGACGGTGTACTCACGATTGTGCCGGCCGTAGGGGCCGTAGCCGGACAGGGTCTCGTAGACGTTGTCGCCCCGGAGGATGCGCTCCACGTTGTCCAGGCGGACGGCGTTGGGGGTGGTGAGGAGCAGGGCGCCTCCCGGCCGCAGGACCCGGTGGACCTCGGCCAGCGGCTGGACGACGTCGAAGGGGAGGTGCTCGATGATCTCGCAGAAAAGGACCAGGTCGAACGTCGAGTCCGGGTAAGGGAACGGGTCCGCCTCGAGGTTGAAGTGGTCGAACTCGTAGGTGTGGGCGACCCCCGACTCGACCACGGTCTGGCGGCCCACCGGCCCGAAGCCGGCCTGGCGCCCGAACCAGTTGGCGCCCCGGACGTCGAGGCCCCGCTCCCGGAGCAGCCGGGTCAGGAAGTACGGGTTGGCCCCGAGCTCGAGGACCCGGGCGCCCGTCGGCAGCGGGGGCAGGAGGGCCATGGTGATCCGGACCCGCTCGAGCGATCCGGCGAGGTAGCCGGCGGCCTCCTCCCTGGCCTCACCGAACACGTCGGTCTGGCACAGCCTGGCCCGCAGCGCCTCGGCATCGGCCACGTCCTGCGGGAAGGCCACCGGCGGCGGCGGAGGGGGGTGCTGGTAGACGGTGAGCCGGGCCTGCGCGACCGGTCGGGCGGGCCGGCCCACGGTCCCGTCCGGGCCCCCGGCCTGCCACCGGGCCATGCTCCGGTCCAGGCGCCGCGCCAGGCCCCGAACCACGCGCTGGGCCGGCTCGGGCAGGTTCCGCACCACCCCTCGGGCGGCCTTCCGGGCCCGCCGGGGGAGCAGGACCTGCGCGGCTGGTCGCACGGCGCGAGGGTAGTGCGAGGCGACGCGGCTCTATGGCCGGCCGGCCGCCGGGCCGGGTGCGGCGCCCGCCCCGCCCGGGCCGTTCGCCGGGTGGAACACCGCTACCGGCACCACGCACTCCTCGAGGGAGGTGCCGCCGTGCACGTACCTCCCCTCGGGGCCGTGACCCCAGTGGGGGTTCTCCCGGAAACCGTGGTCGGCCAGCACGACCAGGGGGACGCCGGCGGGAAGGGCGGCCAGGGACGGCACGACCCGGCGATCCAGGGCGGCGGTCGCCTCGTCCAGCAGGGCGGCCAGCTCGACCGACGTCCGGTGCAGGCGCTCGTCCACGCCCACGGCCACCGCCACCGAGATCGGGGGACCAGTCCTCCAGAGGGCCTCCAGCTCGGCGCCGCGGTCGTCTCGGTCGGCGCCCACCAGGGCGACGGCCTCGTAGCCCAGGTGGGAGAAGGGCACATCGGCCGGACCGGGGCGGGCCGAGGCCGAGCCGGCGGGGACGGGCCGGCCCAGCGAGAGGGCGGCCACCGCCTCGGCCGTCCTGGTCGGTGACGGGACGACGGCCCATTGCCGGTGCAGGGGCCGGCCGGGCAGCGTGCTGGCGATCAGGGCCAGCACGGCGGACGACAGATCGGCCCGCATGGCGTCGACCAAGAGGACGGCGACCCGGCGGTGGGCGTCCAGGAGGGGAGCTACGACGGCGTCCCCGACCTCCCATATCCGCAGGCAGCCGGGGAAGCCGAGGTCGGCCTGCGCCTCGAGCTCGGCGTCCACGGCCCGGAGGAGCCGCCTGGCCCCGGCCCGGAAGCCGTCCGTCGTGTCGACCCCGATGACGCCCCCCCGGGCGCAGGCCAGCTCGGCCCGGCTGATCAGGCCGGGCACCGGTGCGTAGTGCGAGGGGTAGAGGTCGGTCACGAGCGACGGCGCCGGCAGCTCGGCCAGCCGCCGCTCGATGGCCGCCAGGTGGCGGGCCGCTTCGACCAGGTGGGTGACGGGGGCCATCTCGGCGCCGGTCAGGAGGGCGTGCGCCGAGGGCACAGACGCCACCCGGTCCAAGCCCTCCAGGCGCAGTGCGGACTGCCAGTCGCCGGACAGATGGCGCAGGAGCTGGCCGGCCGCCAGCCGCACCGGGTGGCGGAAGAGCCTCTCGCCCAGGAGCGCTCCCGCCACCTCGGGCGCGGCCCGCCGCGCCAGGTCGAGCGAGGCGGTCACCTGGTCGCCCAGCACGGTGTCGGGGCCGATCCTGGCGTCCAGGTCGGCCAGCTCGGCGAGCGCGGTCAGGTCCCCGAGGGCGCCCTGCGCCGCCGCGGCTAGGCGGGCCGGCTCCGCCAGCAACCGGTCCGGCAGCCAGGAAGGAGGCGACGGGCGGCCGGCCCACCACGCCGAGAGCCAGAAGGCGTCGGCCGCCTGGTGGGACGGCAGAAGGGCGGCCAGCCCCGGGAACCGCTCGGCCAGGACGGCCACCGTGCCATCGGAGGCGCCCCCGGCGGGGCCGGCGGAGAGCCCCCCGGCGGGGCCGGCGGAGGCGCCCGCGGCGGGGCCGGCGGAGAGGCCCGCGGCGGGGCCGGCGCCTGTCCCGCCGGGCCCGGCCGAGTCCCTCCCGGGCTCACCCTCCGGTCGGCGCCAGGGCCCCGAGGTGTCCACGACCTCGACGAATCCCCTCGGCGGCAGGTCGCCGGCCGGATCGACCCAGGATGCAAGCAGCTCCAGCAGCCGGCGCTTGGGGTAGCGGCGGTCGATCAGGTCCTCCCGCAGCGCGGCCAGATCCCGTGTGACGATGAGCTGGCCGCCGGTGAGGACGTCACGGAGCACGGCCGGCAGGTCGCCGTCGAGCAGCGACGCCAGGGCACGGACGTCGGCGCCGGCCGGGTCTGCGGCCATGCCCACGAGCCGGCGGAGGTCGCCCGACAGCTCGCTCCGACCCAGCTCGTCCAGGTCCCCGGCAGCGTCCTCCAGGCGGGGGCGGACCTCCTCGGATGCCAGCTCGTGCAGGTACTGGCGCACGCCGCGCTCGGCCACGGCCACCACCGCGCCGGCGTCGAGGGCCGGCTCCTTGTCCCCGAGCGCGAGCCCGCAGGTGCAGCGGGGCTTCCAGCCGAGCTCGACGTCGACGGGCCGGCGGCACGGGGGCGGGGCGGCGCCGGCGAGGATCCTGTCCACCTTCACCTGGTCGTCGGGGACGGCGATCGCCTTGGCCGCCGACAGGCGGGCGAGCGCCCGATAGCTCGGCGAGGCCCGGACCCGCTCGAGGTCCTCGAAGCTGACGGCCGAGTAATAGCGATCGTGGGCGTGGTGGTAGGCGGCCACGTAGGCGCCGCGGAAGTCGCGGTCGGCGGTGAAGAAGTCGCCGATCCGGTCGGCGGCGGCAAGCGAGAGGACGGTGCGCAGGAGCTCCATGGCGGCCCCGTGCAGCGACCGCAGCGCCTCCTCCTCGGGAGGGATCGTCAGGTCCGGATGCGTCAGGTAGGAGGCCGCCTCTTCGACCCGGCGGAGGTCGTCCCGCAGGAAGCGGGCCGCGGAGCCCAGCCGCCGGGCGGCCGCGTGGAGGGCGACGGGGTCGGGTACGGCAGTCACCAGCTGGCGCAAGGCGGCCGGTGGGAGGGCCCCCTGCCCCCCCTGCGAGCAGGCGTCGACCACCGCCCCGACCAGGGCCACGTCGTCCTGGATGGGACCGGGCTCGGCTCCGCCGAGCGCCGGGACGTCCCCGAGGCGGCCCAGGCCGGTCCTCACCTGGGCCAGCTCCTCGGACCGGGTGTCGAGCCAGGCCCTGGCCGCGCTCCAGGAGGCCCGCTGGACGCCCGAGGTCCACGGCTCGAAGGGGCCCGGGCCGGTGAGGGGGGCGAGGGCGGCGACATCCGCGCGCACCGCCGCCTCCACCAGCTCCCCGGCGCCCAGGCGGTCGGCGGGCGTCACGCCGAGGAACGGCGTCTCGAGGCGTCGCCGCCCCCGCCAGGCCTCGAGCAGGCCGGTGCGCACGCAGGCGTTGAGCACGAGGGTGGCCTCCGGCCCGGTGAGCCCGAGGGGGCCGTCAGCCAGGCTGTGCACGACCTCAGTGGCCGGGACCGGCTGCCCGTCGCCGACCAGCCGCAGCGTCTCGGCCACGGCGGGGCTGCGGGACGGGTCGGCGGTGAGGGCCGCGCCGTCGCTGCGGAGCCGGGCCAGCCCGAGGGGGACCAGGTAGCCGCCGATGAGCGACCGGAGCTCGCCCCCCGCGAGGGCAGCGGGGCCGAGTCGACCGGGCGTGACGACGTCGTTCAGGAGCTGGCGCACGAACCGCTCGCCCACCAGCCCACCTCGGGGAGCGACCTCCCTGTGCTGGGGGTGCAGCTCGGAGAGCAGGGGGTCGGCCAGGCTGGGGAGCTGTCGATCGAACGGCAGGCCGGCCAGGGAGGGCAGGTCGACCGCCGGGCGCCGCCTGCCGGGGCCGCCGGCTGGGCTGTCCCCCAGCCCGCCGCCGGCCGGGCCCACGC
>JBOGGR010000511.1:0-5240 GCA_050744025.1 Acidimicrobiales bacterium | reverse complement strand
CCCCCGGGAGGAGGCCCAGGCTCGGGTTGGGCCCGGCCGGGGCTTCGCCCCGGCCGGGCCGGCTCAGCCCTTGGGCCCACGGCTCGGGGGTGGCCGGCCGCCGTGCGGGCACCGGTTGCCATTTCTCCGAAGGGAGCCCGGCTCAGCCCGCGGGACCGCCCCCGGAGGCCAGCTCGTCGCGGAGCTGGCGCTTCAGCACCTTGCCGGCGGGGTTGCGGGGGAGGGGCTGGTCGCGGAACCAGACGTGGGCCGGGACCTTGAAGGCGGCGAGGCGCGCTGCCACGTGGTCCTTTATGTCGGTGGCGTCGGCGTGCAGGCCGGGCCGGAGCTGGACGACGGCGCCCACCTCCTCGCCGAGCACACGGTGGGGGACGCCGATGACGGCTGCGTCGGCCACGGCCGGGTGCTCGAAGATGGCCCCCTCCACCTCGACCGAGTAGACGTTCTCGCCTCCCCGGATGACCATGTCCTTGGCCCGGTCGACGATGTCGACGAAGCCATCGGCGTCGATCCTCGCCACGTCCCCGGTGTGCAGCCAGCCGCCGGTGAACGTCTCGGCCGTGGCCTCGGGACGGCCCCAGTAGCCGCGGACCACGTTCGGGCCCTTGATCCACAGCTCGCCGGCCTCGCCCGCCGCCAGCTCCTCCCCGTCGCGGCCCACGACCCTGACCTCCACCACGGGCACAGGAGGGCCGACGCTGCCGGGCCTCTCGACGTAGTCCTCGCCCGAGTTCATGGTGGCCACCGATGACGTCTCGGTGAGCCCGTAGCCGTTGGCGGGCTGGCCGGCCGGGAAGTGGGCCTTGATCCGCCTCACCAGCTCGGGCGGGGCCGGGGCGCCGCCGTAGCTGATGGACTTGACGCTGGAGGTGTCCCGGCTCTCGAAGTCGGGGCAGTCGAGGACCTGCCACACCATGGCAGGGACCCCGCCGAAGTGCGTGACCCGCTCGCGCTCGATCAGCTCCAGCGCCCGCGCCGGGTCCCAGCGGTGCATCATGACGAGCTTGCCCCCCGCCGCGGTGTTGGCGACGAGGACCGAGTGGCAGCCGGTCGCGTGGAAGAGCGGGACGGAGAGGAGGTAGGAGTTCTGGCCGCCGTCGGCGCCGGCGCCGGTCCCATCGTCTCCGGGGAGCCCGCCGTCCCCTTCCCGGGACCGCAGCCCGCCGAGCGCAGCGAGGAAGAACAGGCTCATCAGGTTGGTGCAGATGTTGCGCTGGGTGCCCACCGCCCCCTTGGGTCGCCCCGTGGTGCCCGAGGTGTAGAAGATGGTGGCGTCGTCCTCCGGGCCGATGGGCACGTCGGGGAGGGCCCCTGGCTCGGCGCCGTCGCCGAGCGCCTCGGAGAGCACGTCCTCCAGCCGCTCGTGGCCGGGGGCGAGCGGCTGCTCGATCCGGGCCTGGTCCCCGGCGCGGGCCACCAGCAGGGTCCGGAGGCCCCCCTCCCGCAGCTCCTCCAGGTGGGGGGCGAGCCGCTCCACCCGCTCGGCATCGGCTATGGCCACCTTCGCCCCCGAGTCGGCCAGCCCGTAGGCCAGCTCCTGGCCTGTCCACCAGGCGTTCAGGGGGACGACGACGGCGCCGGTGGCTGCGGCGGCCCAGAACGAGACGACCCATTCGGGGAAGTTGCGCATGGCGATGGCGACCCGGTCGCCCTTGGCCACCCCGTAGCGGGTGGTCAGGGCCCGCGCGAGGCCGGCCGCCCGCACGAAGTGCTCCTCGAAGCTCTGGCGTTCGTCCTCGTAGACGAGGAAGGCGGCGGGGCCGTGGCCGCGCGAGAGGAGCAGCACGTCCCGAAGGCAGGAGGGGGCGTTCCTCCAGACCCGCGTGCTCACTCCCCTGATGACCTCCTCGCCGACCTCGAACAGCTGGCCGGGCCCGGTCAGGGACGCAGTGGCCTCCCGCAGGTTCATAGCCATCGGGGACGGACCCTATCGTCGTGCACATCGGGCGGCCCAAGCGGTGGGCCGGGCGCCCCGGCCGGCGCCGCCCTGGCAGTGGCCGGACGGCCCTGGCCGCCCCGGCAGTGGCCGGACGCCCCGGCCTCCCTGGTAGTGGTCGCCTCACGTCCCGCTGGCCGAGACGTGGCCCTCGTCGGCCATCTCTGCCCGCAGCTGGGCCAGGCCGCTGCGGATGTGGCTCTTCACCGTCCCCTCCGGCCGGTGGAGCAGTGCCGCCACCTGGCGGTACGTGTGCTCGCCGAACCAGGCCAGCAGGATCGCCTGGCGGTTGGGCTCGGGCAGGTGGGACAGGAGGGCCCAGACCCTGTCCGCCGCCTGCCTGGCCAGCATCTCGGCCTCCACGTCGTGGCCCTCCGTCGGGGCGGTCCGGGTGGCCGCCTCCCGAGCCCGCCTGGCCGTCTCGCTCCTCCACAGGTCGACTGCCCGCCCCCGGGCCTGGACCAGCAGGTAGGACCGGAGGGGCCCCCGTCCGGGGTCGAAGGCCTGGGGAGCCCGCCACAGCGCCAGGAAGACGTCCTGGGCCACGTCCTCGGCCAGGGCCGCACCGCACAGCCGGCTGGCCAGGCGGTACACCGCCGAGCTGTGGCGGCGGTACGCCTCGGACAGGGCCCCGGCGCGGCCCCGGGCGATCGCGACGACCAGGCCGGCGTCGGTGAGGGCTCCGTCCCCGACACCGGTGAGGGCGCGGTCCCCGGCACCGGTGAGGGCTCCGTCCCCCGCGCCCGCCACCCGGTGACCGGCTGGTGCCCGGTCCCGGCCCGCTCCGTCCTCCTCCAAGGGATCCTCGCCTCCAGATGCACAGGGCGCCGGTCGGGCGCCCCCGCCCGGACCCTCGTTCCTCGGGTCGAGGTGAGCAGGATCTTCCCGTCCTGGCCGGCCGGCAAACGACCGGCCGGCCCGGGTCGGGCGCCCGATTCGGCCCGACCCGACCGGGGTATGGGCAAGAGCTGGAAGACAGCGAAGCCCGTGGCCCTGGGGGCGCCGAGGCTCGTCATGCAGCGCCAGGAGGATCCCATCACCCAGACGGTCGTGCGACTGCCCCCCACCCCGGAGAGCGTGAGGGAGGCGCGGCGCTTCGTGGCGTCGGTGCTGGACGGCTGGAGCACCCTGGGGACCGTTGAGGTGGTGGTCCTGCTCACGAGCGAGGTGGTGACCAACGCCGTCCTGCACGCCGGGCCCCACGCCCCCAGCGACGAGCTGGTCCTCACCCTCACCCTCCACGGCGACCTGGTCCGGGTCGAGGTCCGCGACCCCGGCGACGGGCCCCTCGTGAGGCGCGACGGGACCCACGAGGCGCTGTCCGGGCGAGGCCTGCTGCTCCTGGACGCCCTGGCCAGCGACTGGGAGGTCAGGCCCGACCGCCCGGGCAAGGTGGTCTGCTTCCAGGTCCGCGCCGAGGCCGTCTAGCTAGGGCGCCGCCGCCGGGCGCCACCGGGCGCGCCGACTCGGAGGGGAGCGGCCCCGCCTCGGCCCCTCGGCCGGCCCCTCCGCCGGCGCCTTCACCGTTGTCGGCGCCCTCACACTCGCCGGCGCCCCCCCGGTCGCCGGCGACTCCCCCGTCTCGACCAGGGCCTCGGCCACCGCCTTGAGCTTGACGTTCAGGTGCTGGGAGGCCCGGCGCAGGACGTCGAAGGCCTGGTCGGCCGCGATGCGCTCGCGCTCCATCAGGATGCCCTGGGCCTGGCCGATCACCTCCCGGCCCTCGAGCGCCTGGGCCAGGTTGTCGGCACGGCGCCCCTCGGCCTCGTGGCCCCGGGCCTCCGCGATGGCGAGGCCGGCCAGGGTGGCGAGCACCAGGCCCTTGGCCCGGTCGATCACGCCGAAGGCCCGCGGGTAGCGGGCGTAGAGGTTGAGCGCCCCCAGGGTGTGGTCGGCGTAGAGGCGGAAGGCGAGCGCGCACCGCACGCCCGCGGCCGCGGCCCCGGGGCCGAAGGACGACCAGCGGCCGTCGTCGGCCAGGTCGTCGGCGTAGACGGCGCCGCCGCCGGCGATGGCGTCCAGGCACGGGCCCTCGCCGACCTCGTGCTGGAGGGCGTCGATCACGGCCACCATCGGGTCGGTGAGCGCCGGGGTGGTCACCCGCTCCCCCTCCAGGATGAAGACGCCCGCCATGTCGCACCCGTCGACGGCCTCCACGGCGAGGTCCACCACCTGGCGGAGGGTGTCCCCGACGTCTCCGGCCGAGAAGAGGGCGCGGGCCACCTCGGCGAGCCCGATACCCTGATCGAGGCACCTTCGACAGTGAGGGCTTCCGTAGAGCGTCCCTGCGCTCGCCCCGACCTGGGGGGCTGAGAGATGCTGTCGAAATGCTCGTGGTCGGGGTCGAGGGGTCCTGCGGCGCAGGGCCGGGGCGTTCCCCATTCCGCGGGCGGCCGGGCCCGTCCCCGACGGACCGGGACCGGGTCGGGTGCCAGCACCCGCTCCGCTCGGGCGGGCCCGATCCCGGCGGGGCGATGATGCCAGGCGCCGTCCCGCTGGGCGAGCTCGGAATCGCGGCGCGCTTCTCGGAGGGCCGGGTCACCCTCTACGTCCAGGGCGAGATCGACCTGCTCACCGCCCCGGACCTGGACGCCATGGTGGAGGCGGCGGCCGGCCGGGGCCCCCAGGAGATGGTGGTCGACCTCGGTGAGGTCACCTTCCTCGGTGCCCAGGGCCTGCGGTCGATCGCCGCCGGCGCGGCCCGCCTCGCTCCGGGCGGCCGGCTCACGGTCTCCAGGCCCTCGAGGCTGGTCCGCCGCCTCATGGGCATCACGGGGATCGACCAGGTGGTCCATGTCGAGGGGGCCCGGGCCGAGCGGGACCACCTCGGCCCCGAGCAGTCACCGGGCGAGGCCGAGAGCCCGTCGGGGGCCGAGGCGGTCGAGCTCTCCGAGATGCTCAGGCGCACGCTGGCCGGCCCTGCCGACGACGACGTCGTGGACGCCGCCCTCGGCCTCGTGGTGGCGCTCGCCGGCGCCACCGTGGGAGGGGCCGACGGCGTCAGCGTCTCGCTCCAGCGCCACGGGCGCCTGGCCACGGTGGCGGCGAGCGACGCGACGGTCTCGGAGATGGACGCCGGCCAGTACGCGACCGGCGAGGGCCCGTGCGTGGCCGCCTCGGTGGAGGGGCGCTGGTTCCACGCAGAGTCCCTGGAGGACGAGGCCCGCTGGCCCGCCTTCACCGTTCCTAATCACTGAGCAATAGTGACTTATGCTCGGTGAGCGACTCCGAACGGTCCTGGGTCGCCTGGTCGCCTGGGGATGCCCGGTTGGCTGGTCGGGTCTTGTGCCGCGGGTGCGGCTGC
>JBOGGR010000510.1:0-7943 GCA_050744025.1 Acidimicrobiales bacterium | reverse complement strand
GGCGGGGACGGGAAGATGCGGGGCCCTTCGCCCTGGGGCCTCCCGCCCTTCGAGCTGGGCCTCCCGCCCTTCGCCCCGCCCTGGGCCTCCCGCCCTTCGCCCCGCCCCGGTGCGGGCCACGGCACTATGGTCGTCGTCCTGGCGGGACCACGCCTGCCGGCCGACACGCACAGCAAAAGGATCAGCCCTGCCCGAGACCGACGCCGACGCCCACGCCCTGGCGACCCTGATGCGGGAGGCCAGCGAAGCTCGCCCGGACGTGCTCGCCGACGCGCTCTGCCGGTCCCTCGTGGACCTGGGCAGCATCCGGGCCGCCCTGTACCTGGTCGACTACGACCACGCCACCCTCCAGCCGGTGGCCTGGGCTCCCCGTGCGGGGGAGCCCGATCCTCTCCCCGTGACCGGCTCCCTGGCAGGTCGCGCCTTTCTCACCCGAGGGGTGCAGGCGGCAGGGACCGACGACGGGCAGTGGCACGTCTGGGTCCCCGTGCGCGAGCGGGCGGACCAGATGGGCGTGGTGGAGATGGTGGTGGCCGACCCCGGTCACGTGCTCGCCCGCCAGGCCGTCGAGGTCGGCCTGGTGGCCGGCCAGCACCTCCACAGCGTGTCCCGCTACACCGACACCTTCGAGCTGGTGCGCCGGCACCGGAGCATGAACCTGGCTGCGGACATGCAGTGGAGCATGCTGCTCCCCGCCCTCAGCTTCGAGACGCCCCTCGTGTCGCTGGCGGGGACCTTCGAGCCCGCCTACGAGATCGGGGGCGACGCCTTCGACTACGCCGCCCACGACGAGGTCGTGGACCTCTGTGTGCTCGACGCCATGGGGCACGGGATCGGGTCCACCCTCGCCAGCGCCCTGACCCTCGGGGCGTACCGCTTCGGCCGCCGCCAGGGTCTCGGGCTCGCCGAGCTGGCCCAGGCCATCGACGAGGCCCTCGTGAGGGAGTGGGACGGCGAGCGCTTCGTCACCGGGCACCTGGCCCGTCTGGACGCAGGCACCGGTCAGCTGGAGTGGATCAACGCCGGGCACCCGCCGCCGCTGCTGGTCCGCCGGAGCAAGGTGGTGGGCGAGCTGGCCTGCGAGCCCTGCCTCCCCCTCGGGTTGGGGACGAGGGTGGAGGAGGTCTGCCGGACCGGGCTCGAGCCCGGCGACCGGGTGCTCTTCTACACAGACGGCGCCGTCGAGGCCCGCGACGGGTCGGGGCGCCAGCTCGGGGTCGCCGGCCTCGTCGAGGTGATCCAGGCCGAGCTGGCCGATCCCCGCCCGGCCATGCAGGTCCTGCGCCGCATGGTCGGCCACGTGCTCACGCACCGGGAGGGCCATCACCTGGCCGACGACGTGACGCTCGTGCTGCTGCACTGGCACCCGCTGCGCTGAGCGCCCGTTCGCGCGGGGCCGGGTGGTGAGAGGCCGGGCCGGGTAGTGAGAGGCCGGGCCGGGTAGCGAGAGGCCACCCGTCCCGGGAGAGGCGCCCCTGTGCTGGTGTCGGTGGTCGACTACAAGGTGTTCCCGATCTGGCTCGTCATCGGCCACTTCTCCAACATGCTCTTCATGCTGTTCATGGGGCGATCCGGGCTCGAGGTCCTCTCCTCTCTTCCCAAGCTCTACCTCTCCGACGACTGCCCGCCCGGCAAGGAGTGGCTCCGGCTCACCCGGCGGGTCTTCTCGGCGGACGCCGCGCACCCGTGGATCTCGCTCGACGAGGAAGCCGCTTGGAACCCGGTCATCGCCTTGCCCGGGCGCAAGAACCTGGGGCTCGGCCGCCACTGGCACTTCATGACCCTGCAGTTCTGGGTGGCCAACGGGGCCGCCTACATCGCCATGCTGTTCGCCACCGGCTGGTACGTCACGATGGTGCCCACGGACCTCGAGATCTTCCCCAACGCCGTCCGGGCCGTCGGGGACTACCTCATGTTCCGCCTCCCGCCCCAGATCCCCGGCCTGCCCTTCAACGCGGCCCAGCAGCTGTCCTACTTCTTCGTGGTCTTCCTCCTGGCCCCCTTCCAGGTCCTGACGGGGGCGGCCATGTCACCGTCGATCATCGGGCGCTTCCCGCGCTACACCTGGATCTTCGGGGGCCGGCAACGGGCGCGGAGCCTGCACTTCATCGGGTTGTGCCTGTTCACCGGTTTCATCGCCCTCCACACGATCATGGTCATCATCAACGGGCTGCCCCGGCTGTGGACGGTGATGGTTCTCGGCCACGTGGAGCAGGCCCCCTACCACGGCCGGTCCCTGGCCCTCGCCGTCGGCCTGCTCGGGCTGTTCGGGATCCTCGTCATCAGCGTGGTGGCCACGTGGTTCTCGCGAGCTCATCCGCGAGCCACCCAGCACCTGCTCGGGATCATGGTCAACCCCTTCGAGCGGATCCTGTCCTACGCCTTCACCTCCCACCAGCGCTACACCTGGGCCGACATCTCCCCCTACCACCGCGTCAACGGCTACCCGCCCGCCGACGACCACTACGCCGAGCTGGCGGCCGGGGACTTCAGCCACTACCGCCTGGAGGTGGCAGGGATGGTGGAGAACCCGCTGTCGCTGTCCCTGGACGACCTGCGCCGCCTCGGCCACGAGTCCCACATCGCCAAGCACAACTGCATCCAGGGCTGGTCGGCCATTGCCGCGTGGGCCGGCACCCCGCTCTCGGCCGTCATCGAGGCGGCCCGCCCCAGGGCCGGGGCCAGGCACGTCGCCTTCTATGCCTTCGACGACAAGACGCTCACCGGGGAGAAGGGGAGGCACGGGTTCTTCTACGGGACGATCCCGATGCACCTGGCGAAGAAGCCCCAGACCATCCTGGCCACCGAGATGAACGGGGAGCCCCTCCCGATCGAGCACGGTGCCCCGGTGCGCCTGCGCGTCGAGACCCAGCTCGGCTTCAAGATGGTGAAGTGGGTGAGGGCCATCGAGATCGTCGACGACGTCTCGGCCATCGGGGACGGCCAGGGGGGCTGGCGGGAGGACCAGCAGTTCTACGCGAACGCGGCGGGGATATGACCGGCCCGGGCCGGGGCCCGGGCTCCCCCGGAGGCGACCGGCAGAGGCCCAGGGTGGTGATCGTGGGGGCCGGGTTCGCCGGGCTCGCCGCGGCCAGGGCCCTCCGGGACCGGCCCTGGCACTGGGCCATGGCGGACGTCACCGTGCTCGACCAGCACAACCACCACGTGTTCACCCCCTTCCTCTACCAGGTGGCCACCGCCCTGCTGGAGCCGTCGGAGACGGCCCATCCTGTTCGCACGTTGGTCCGCGGCATGGCCAACGTGGAGTTCCGCATGGCCCGGGTCACAGAGGTCAGCCTGGGGCGCCGCCGGGTCGAGACCGACCAGGGCCCGGTCCCGTACGACTACCTGATCCTGGCCGCCGGCGCCGTCAACGACTACTCCCACCACGACGAGATCGCCCTCCACGCCACGGGTCTGGGTGACCTCGGCGAGGCCCTGGCCCTGCGCAACCAGGTCCTGTCGGCGTTCGAGGCAGCCGCCTGGGCCACGGACCCGGCCGAGCGGGCCCGCCTCCTCTCCTTCGCCGTGATCGGGGGCGGCCCGACCGGGGTGGAGCTGGCCGCGGCACTGGCAGTGCTGGTCTCCGGCATGGTCGGGCGGGACTTCCCCGGCATCGGCCCCGGCGAGGCGTCGATCGTCCTCGTAGAGGCGTCCGGCGCCCCCCTGCCGTCCTTCCCCCCAGACCTGGCGGCTCGGGCCGCCGAGGCCCTGCGTGCCAGGGGGGTGCGGGTGGAGTCCGGGGCTCGGGTCAGCCGGGTGGACGAGGCCGGCCTCGTCCTCGAGAGCGGACGTCGCATCGCAGCCGCCACCTCGATCTGGGCCGCGGGGGTGAGGGCCCACCCACTGGCCGGGGCCTTCCCCGTCACCGGCTCCAAGGGCCGGGTGGTCGTCGGGCCCACCCTGCAGGTGGAGCGCCACCCCGAGGTGTTCGTGGTGGGCGACCTGGCCGAGATCCCCGGGCGGGCGGGGCCGCTCCCCATGGTGGCCCAGGTGGCCATCCAGTCCGGGCGCCACGCGGCCCGTTCGGTGATGCGGCTGACGGCGGGCCGGGACGTGCGGCCCTTCGCGTACCGGGACCTCGGCTCCATGGCCACGGTGGGACGCGGTGAAGCCGTCGCCGAGATCGGCCCGCTCCATCTCGCTGGCCTCTCCGGCTGGATGGCCTGGCTGGGAGTCCACATAGGAAGGACCATGAGCCTGCAGACCCGGGCCTCGGTCCTCCTCAGCTGGACCTCGGGCTACGTCTTCGCCGACCGCCCCGTCCGCCTCATAGTCGACGCCACGCCCCCGGAAGCCGGCGGCTCACGTGCGGCGGGAGGCGGGGCGGGTGGGGCCGGGGCGGCGGGTGGGGCCGGGGCGGCCGGGGGCGGCTCACCCGGCGCCCGCCGGCCGGGACCGGCGCCTCCCCGGGCCGACCTGCCGTCGGTCAACGTCGGCAACGCCGATCGCTTCGGCCGGGCGGCGGCGCTGGCCTGGTGGACCCAGGACCTGCCAGGCCGCCGGGAGGAAGGGGACGGACGGGAGAAGATGGCGTCCACCCTCCGGCGCCGGGCCACCCGGCTGCGCCACCAGCTCACCGGGGACAGGTCGAAGACCACCGGCGACTGCAGGGGATGACGGGCCGGGGGACGGGCCGGCCGCTGCCGAGGTTTCGGGGGAGCTCACGATGCGAAAGGATTGAGGGATGAGCGAGAGCGAGAGCAGCGGTTCGCAACCCCCGGCGGGGGGCGCAGGGACGATCGGCGTCGGCCCTGACCTCACCGTCAGGCGCATGGGCTTCGGAGCCATGCGCCTCACGGGCGAGGGGATCTGGGGCCCACCGGCCGACCGGGGCGAGTGCCTGGCGGTCCTGCGCCGCGCCGTGGACCTCGGCGTCGACTTCGTCGACACGGCCGACAGCTACGGGCCCGACGTGAGCGAGGAGATCATCGCCGAGGCCCTGGTCCCCTACCCCGAGGACCTCGTTGTCGCTACCAAGGGCGGCCAGCTGCGGCCTGGGCCGGGCCAGTGGCGCCCGGACGGCCGCCCGGAGCACCTGCGGGAGGTATGCGAGGGGAGCCTCCGGCGCCTCCGGCTGGACCAGATCCCCCTCTACCAGCTCCACCGTCCCGACCCCGCCGTCCCCTTCGAGGAGTCGGTGGGGGCGCTTGCCGCGCTGCGAGACGAGGGCAAGGTGCGCCACGTCGGGCTGTCCAACGTCAGCGTGGACCAGCTGCGCCAGGCCATGCAGATCGTGCCGGTGGTCTCCGTGCAGAACAAGCTCAGCCTCTCCGACCTGTCGTCGGAGGACGTGCTGGCGGTCTGCGAGGCCGAGGGCCTCGCCTTCATCCCGTGGCGCCCGGTGGACGGCGGGACCCTCGACGCGGCCCCGCTGAAGGAGGTGGCCCAGGCTCGGGGCGCCAGCCCGACCCAGGTGGCGCTCGCCTGGCTCCTCGGCCGCTCCCCCGCCATGCTCCCCATCCCGGGCACGGCCTGCGTCCAGCACCTGGAGGAGAACGTGGCGGCAGCCGCCCTCCACCTCACCCCGGAGGAGGTCGCCACCCTCACCGCCTAGGCCGGCGGCCCAGGACTCCGGGCTCGCGCTGCCGGCTCCGGACGACCCCGTCGCCGGCCGGGTAGCGTCGCTGCCGGCCGGCGACCCGATCGGGACGAGACGGTCACCAGACTCTCGTCAGGAGGAGCGCCATGCAGCACCGAACCCTCGGGGCCACCGGCATCCAGGTCTCGACCCTCTGCCTCGGGGCCATGATGTTCGGGCAGTGGGGCAACCCGGACCACGACGACTCGGTCCGGATCATCCACGCTGCCCTCGACCAGGGCATCAATTTCGTGGACACGGCGGACGTCTACTCGGCCGGGGAGTCCGAGCAGATCGTGGGCCGGGCCCTCTCCGAGGGCGGGCGGCGCGACGACGTCGTGCTGGCCACCAAGTTCCATGCTTCGATGGGCGAGGATCCCAACGCCCGGGGCAACTCCCGGCGATGGATCGTGAAGGAGTGCGAGGCCAGCCTGAGGCGGCTGGGGACCGACTGGATCGACCTCTACCAGGTCCACCGGCCCGACCCCGCGACCGACATCGACGAGACCCTCTCGGCCCTCTCCGACCTCGTCCACGCCGGCAAGGTCCGGGCCATCGGCTCCTCCACCTTTCCCGCCGAGCAGATCGTCGAGGCGCAGTGGGTGGCCGAGGCCCGGGGCCGGGAGCGCTTCCGCTGCGAGCAACCGCCGTACTCCATCCTCGTCCGGGGGGTGGAGGCGGCCGTGCTGCCGACCTGCCAGCGCTACGACATGGGCGTGATCCCCTGGAGCCCGCTGGCCGGGGGCTGGTTGGCGGGCAAGTACCGGCGGGACCGGGACGCGCCGCCCGACTCCCGGGCGGCCCGGGGCCGCATCCCCGAGCGCTACGACCTCTCCCTGCCCGGCAACCAGCGCAAGCTCGACCTGGTCGAGCAGCTGGAGACGGTGGCCGCCGAGGCCGGGTGCTCCCTCATCCACCTGGCCCTGGCCTTCGTCCTGGCCCATCCGGCGGTGACCTCGGCCATCATCGGGCCCCGGACCATGGAGCAGCTGGAGGGCCAGCTGGGCGCCATCGAGGTGACCCTCACCGATGACGTGCTCGATCGCATCGACGAGCTGGTGCCGCCTGGCACCAACGTCAGCTCCCCCGACGCCGGCTGGAAGCCTGCGGCCCTCACCGAGCACTGGCGCCGCCGCCGGCCTCCCGGGCGATAACGACAGGTGGAGCGGCACCAGCGACAGGAGCGGCATCGAGCCGCAAGTCTCAGGAGACTCTCATCCGATCCCCGGGCTCCTCTCAGCTGGGGTCCCTAGGTTGAGCGCCATGAACGACACCTCATCCACGAGCCCGAGACCGAGGCGGCTCGCCCGGCCCCTGGCCCGCACCACCCGCCTGGTCCTGATCGGGGGCATGGCCGCCGGCGCCGGCTTCGCCGGGGTGACCGGGATCGCCAGCGCCACCGGCTCCTCGTCGACCACCTCGTCGACGTCCCGGGCTCCCCGCACTTCGAGCTCGACCAGTCCGGCCCCGTCCTCCTCCTCGACGGCCCCCGGCCGGCCCGGGCCCCCTGGCCCAGGTCGTGGGCCTGGCGGCGGGGGGCACGGCCCGAGGGGCGGCCCCTGGGGCCCCCTGGGTGGGCCGGGTGGACCGGGAGGGGGCGGGACCATCACCCGGATCGACGGCTCCACCCTCACCCTGCGCACGATGAACGGCACCGAGGCCGTGGACACCTCCTCGTCCACCACCTACACGAAGGAGCTGCAGACCATCAGCTTCTCGAGCCTGCGAGTCGGTGAGGTGGTCCACGTGGCCGGCTCGCCGGCCTCCACCAGCTCGTCCAGCACCTCCACCTCCTCCACCCGTCCCGAGCCCGGCACTGGCACGGTCGACGCCGCCAGGGTGACCGTGGTGGAGCCCAGCTTCGCCGGCCGGGTCGCATCGGCGAGCGACGGCACCTACACCCTGGTGGGCCGGGACGGCCAGCTCCTCACGGTGACCACCACCGGCTCGACCCGCTACTACGACGGGACGACCCGGACCTCCTCCTCGGCCATCTCCACGGGGAGCCACGTCATGGCCATGGGACCCCAGGACAGCCTCACCCATCTGAGCGCTGACGTCGTCGTGCTGGCCCCGGCGCCACCCAGCCCCGGTCGGGCCCCCTCGGCCCCGAGCTCGTCCACCTCGACCTCCACGTCGGGCCAGTCGTCCTCGTCCACCACCCCGGCCCCAGCGGTAGGCAGCTGAGCCGAAGGTCCCGGGTGGGTGGGCCGGCCAACCCCACCCACCTGCCGGTCACCGTTCCTAATCACTGAGCAATAGTGACTTATGCTCGGTGAGCGACTCCGAACGGTCCTGGGTCGCCTGGTCGCCTGGGGATGCCCGGTTGGCTGGTCGGGTCTTGTGCCGCGGGTGCGGCTGC
>JBOGGR010000509.1:0-2395 GCA_050744025.1 Acidimicrobiales bacterium | reverse complement strand
CCGTCCGGGAGGCCAGGCGCGCGGCCGGGGCGCACCCCCAGCGGGTCGCGCCGCCGCGACCGGCCGCGCCCTCCTCGCCGCCCCTCCGGGTCGTCCCCAGGCGCCGCCTCAGCGCCGGCGCCCGCCGGCGCCGGGCCCGCTCGCTGCTGGTGGCGGCCGGCCTGGTGGTGGCGATGGGCATGCTCGCCGTCGTGGGGGCGCACGTGGTCCTGACCCAGCGGCAGTTCCGCCTGGACAACCTGAACCAGGAGCTCGCCCAGGCCCAGGTCCGCAAGGGCGAGCTCCAGCTGGAGGAGGCCCGCCTCGAGTCCCCGGGACGGATCGTGGCGACAGCCGAGCAGAGGCTCCACATGGTCATGCCGACCAGGGTCGTCTACCTCTCGCCGGGCGCCCGCCCGGGCGCGAAGGAGAAGGGGGCGCCGGCGACCGCCCCTGGGACCTCCACGACCGCAACCACGGCCACAGCTGCGACCACCACCACCGGGCACTAGGGACCGGCGGGGAGGGCGCTTGCCCGGGTATCGACCGGACGTCCGGGGCCAGGGTCACACGGCCGGCCCCAGTGGGCCCGGAGGGGGCGCCGGCAGGCCGGCGCCCGGGCGCCGCCTGGCCGGGCTGCTCATGGTGATGGCCCTCCTCTTCGCGGCGGTCGTCGTCCGCCTGACGGACATCCAGGTCGTCTCGACCCAGCGGCCCACCGCCTACGGCCAGGCGGAGCTGCTCCACACCGTCGCGCTCCCTGCCCTGCGGGGCACCATCTACGGCCGGTCCGGGACGGTGCTGGCCATGTCCCTGCCCGAGACCACGGTCGTCGCCGACGACTTCCAGATCCCCGAGCCCGGGGCCGAGGCCGCCAGGATGGCGCCCGTCCTCGGAGTCGGCGAGGCCGGCCTGCAGGCCCAGCTGTCCCGGAGGTCGGGCTATGTCGTGGTGGCCGACAGGATCGACGGCGCGGTGGCGGCGAAGGTGCGAGCCCTCGACCTGCCGGGCATCACGTTCCAGGAGGAGCCCAAGCGCTTCCTGCCCAACGGCAACCTGGCCCTGCCGGTCGTCGGCCAGGTGAACACCAAGGGCCAGGGGTACTCCGGCATCGAGTACCAGTACGACGGGGTGCTGACCGGCCACCCGGGGTCGGCCGTGGTCCCGCTCGACCCCTCGGGCCGGGCCTTTCCGGGCGGGCCGCAGAAGATCAAGCCCGCCCGGCCCGGCCACGGCCTGGTGCTCACGATCGACTCCTCCATCCAGTACGACGCCGAGCAGGCGCTCGCGAAGGAGGTCGCCACGTCCCACGCCAAGGGTGGCTGGGCGGTGGTGCTCGACTCCCGCACAGGCGGCATCCTCGCCATGGCCAACCTCGTGGCCGGACCGACCCCCGGGTCCGCACCGGTCCCGGCCGGCCAGGCGCTGGCTGTCACCGACGTCTACGAGCCCGGCTCGGTGGCCAAGCTGGCCACCTTCGCCGGCGCCCTCAGCGACGGCCTGATCAGCCCGTCCACGGTCCTTGCCGTCCCGCCCGACATCGTCGTGGGCGGGGCCACGTTCAGCGACGCCGAGGTCCACGGGGCCGAGCAGCTCACCGCCACCCAGGTGCTGGAGCGGTCGTCGAACATCGGGACGATCGAGGTCGCCCAGCAGCTCGGGCCCGAGCGCCTCTACCACTGGCTGCGAGCCATCGGCTGGGGCCAGCCGACCGGGCTCGGCTTCCCCGGGGAGTCCCCGGGAATCCTCCGCCCGCCCTCCACGTGGTCCGGGGCGGCGATGGGCTCGATGCCGATCGGCCAGGACGAGGCCGTGACCGCCCTGCAGATCGCCGACGCCTACAACGTGGTGGCCAACGGGGGCACGTGGGTCCCGCCCCGGCTCGTGCAGGCCACCGTCGACGCCAGCGGCACCCGCCACGCGGTGCCGCCGACCCACCGTCACCGGGTGCTGACGGCCTCGGTCGCCAGCCAGCTGACCGGCATGCTGGAGGACGTCGTCGGGCCCCAGGGCACCGCGCCCAAGGCCGCCGTCCCCGGCTACACGGTGGCCGGCAAGACCGGAACGGCCCAGATCCCGAGCACGACCGGCCCCGGCTACGTGCCCGGTGCGTTCATGGCCACCTTCGCCGGCTTCGCACCGGCCGAGCACCCGGCCCTCACGATCGTGGTGACCCTCGACCGGCCCACCCCCGACGTGTACGGGGGTGACGTCGCGGCGCCCGTCTTCTCCCAGATCGCCCAGTACGCCCTGCGCCGCCTGCACATCCCCCCGGCATCCGCGACGCCCGCCGGGACCGCCCCAACTGGGCCGGCCACTACCATCGGGCGGTCAGGATCTTCCGGCCCGGGCCGATGAGGGCCGGGCCCATGGTCGGCTCCGAGGAGGTCCCCCGGCCATTCGACTCGACCAGCTC
>JBOGGR010000508.1:0-4464 GCA_050744025.1 Acidimicrobiales bacterium | reverse complement strand
CCGGTCCCGGCGACGGTCCTGGCATTCACCGGAGCCGACATCGCGGGCATGGTGGGCGCGGGGCTCGTCCTGGCCGGGGCGGGCGCCACGCTGGTGGTGGCCGGCCGCCGCCGCCGTCACCACGACGAGGACTGACCCGCCCGATTCGGCGAAGCCGACGGCGGGAGCAGCCCGGAGCGGCTCGCCGAGGCGTCATGAGGCACCAGACGGCTCGCCCCACCGGCCGGAAGGATCCGGTCGCCGGCCGGCGCGTCGACACGAAGCTAGCTACGCTAGCTAAGCTAACCTGGCGCCGCGAGAGTCAACATGCACGACGCCAAGACGAACCTCTCCCGGCTGGTCGCGGCCGTCGAGTCCGGGGAGGCCGACGAGGTGGAGATCGCCCGGGCCGGGCATGTCGTCGCCCGGATCGTCCCGCCTCGGCGCCGCTCGGACCGGCGCCCCGGCTACTGGGCCGGCCGGGTCCACCTCCGCTCCGACGTCGACGAGCTACCCGACGACCTGGCCGCCGCCTTCCGGGGCGAGCGGCCGTGAAGGTCCTCCTCGACACCCACATCCTGCTCTGGTGGCTGGCCGAGGACCCCGCCCTTCCGGCGCCGGCCGGCGAGGCCATCGCCAACCCCGACACCACGGTCATGGTCTCGGCGGCGACCGCCTGGGAGATAGCCATCAAGAGGGCGGCGGGCCGGATCGACGCGCCCGACGATCTCCTGGACGCCCTGCGGGCCAACGACTTCGACACCCTGGCCATCACGGCATCCCACGCCCTCGCGGCAGGAGATCTCCCCGCCCATCACTCCGACCCCTTCGACCGCGTGCTCGTCGCCCAGGCCCGAGCAGAGGGACTGACCCTCGTGAGCGTCGACGGCCGGTTCTCCGACTACGACGTCGACCTGCTTCCCCTCTCCTGACGCCGGATCCAGGCCAGATCGGCCTTGTCGCTCAGGCGAGCCCGCTTCTCCCGCTCGAAGAGCGCGCTGGTCTTCGTGAGGACGAGGGTGTGTGGAGAGCCCTTCCGTCTCGTCTCGTGGCTGACGGGCAGCTCCGCACTGTCGATCCGGGAGTGCACGTGGGCGCGCCGGTCCTTGGCGAGCGGCCATTCGAAGACCCTGCGAGCCGGGTCGGCACAGAAGCCGGCCAGCATGCGGCACAGCTCGCAGTCGCAACCGCGAGGCAGCTGGAAGGACCAGTCCTTCGCGCCGCGCGGCGGGCGGCCGAGGCGCTCCTCCAGCGCCTGGCGACAGTGACCGGCGACAGCGTCGAGGCCGGCGGCGCCCCACCCCTCCCTCGGAGCCGCCCGCAGGACCCCCATGGCGCAGCCGACCAGTGCCTGGTCGTCCCGGCAGAGGAGCCCTGCCGCCTCGTCGACGAGGTCGGCCGCCCCGACCATCGACGCCGCTTGCAGGAGCGCCGCGACCGGGCCTCCCAGCTCGGCCAGGGCCTTGGCGCGATGGCTCGGCCAGGGCAGCTGGAGGGTCTGCTCGATCTTCGCGTGGAGCCACGCCCATGAATCGCGCAACAGGTAGAGAGCTGCCGACCGGCCTGTCGCTCCGCAGGCGTCGAGCCCCGCGCAGAGGCGCGGCAGCGAGGCGATCCAAGCCTCCGTGCCATTGGCGTCACGGCCGTACCGTGGCCGCCGGGCTGACCATGATCCGATCAGGTCCTGCGCCCATCGGTCCCCGTAGGCTCCCATCAGCGCGTTCAGCGCCTTGGCGTGGCTGGGGACGAGCATCTCCAGCCGGAACGGCTTCGAGAGCATGGCGGCCGTCGTGGGCTCCTCGAGCAGGCGGGCCGTGCGCAATGCCTTGGTAAGGAGGCTCCTCTCCTGCGCCCTGGTGACCACCTCTTCCCAGAACGGCGCCAGGGTGGCGGCCGCCTCTCGGGCGCCGGCCAGGTCCGTGCGGGCTCGGGCCGAGAGCGAGTCGAGCGCCCAGGAGGGGGAGGTCTCGGCTCGCACCGCGAAGGCCAGGCTGGCCGGCCAGAGGACCAGGGCGCCCCGGTGGTACCAGCGGTCCAGCGTGTTGCCCCAGTTGCCCATGTAGCCCTCGTACTCCGAGGCGTAAGGGCTCAGCTCCCCCGACGGGGTGGAGGCGCAGATCTCGCCCTCGCCGATCGAGAGCCCGATCTTCTCGACCTTGCCGCCGGGCGAGCCGAGCCAGCTGTCCAGGGTTATGACGGAGTCGATCAGCTCGTCGAGCTCGTAATCGTCGGCCGCCCCCTCTTCGAACGAGTCGTCGTCCTCGTCGTACCGGTAACTGCGGCGGGACCGCCCGTACCTGTGGCGCCCCCATTCGGGCTCGAAGGCGCTCCACGTCTCTTGGACATCCGCCAACGCCAGGGTGGCCTCGCAGCCCGCCCGCCCGGCCGCGGTCCGCAGCATCGTCGCCCGGGCGACGTCGGCTCCCTTGAGGCACGACCAGGAGAGGCCCCGGGGCGTGTACTCGTGATCGAGCAGGTAGACGAGGCGGCTCGGCGCCGCCCGCCCCTCGAAGTGCTGGCCGAGGTACCGGGCCAGCTCTTCGATCAGCTCGGGATCTCCTGCGGATTCCGGAGACGCCGCCAGGTCGCCGCGCAACGTCAGATCGAAGGTCAGCACGACCCGGTGACCCGACGTCACCGGCTTGATCTGGTGGCGGCAGTCGCTGTAGAAGGCGACGAAGGAGAGGGCCTTCTTCGACCCCCGGTACGTCGCGACCTCGCCGCGGTGCTCCACCTCGAGAGCCCCGCCGGTGAACGCCGACGGGAGGGTCACGACCAGGGACCCGACCATGGCGTCCTCCTTCTCGGAGTCCTGGTGGCGCAAGAAGAACTGGCCCGGCGCGTAGACGAGCATCGAGTGCAGCTGCGCCTCGAGCTGGCGGCCGTCAGGCAGGGACAGGTCCCTGCCGAGGCGCTCCAGGACGTGCTCGAGCGTGTCGGCCCAACGCCTCTTGTCGATCTTCACCCTGGCCTTGGGAATCTCCCACGTGTCGCGTACGGCAGCATCGACGAGGGTCTGCTCCCCCCGGCCGTACGGGGCGGGCCGGCCGAGCGAGCAGAGCCGCCTGGCCTGCTCGTCGGTCACGGGGAGCACAAGGGGACCGAGCCCCCTCACCTCCAGGCGCAGGCCGTCCGCCGGGGCGGTCTCCGCCGCGCTGAAGGAGCCTCGCGCTCCTGCCCCGGCCAGCAGGGCGGCCATACGGTCACGCGCGCTCGCGGTCATCTGCCCTCCTCCGATCGCCATCGCGAGACTGTAGGCAGTCTGCGAGGAAAGGGTTGGACGGTTTACCGTTGCGTCGGTGGACACCCGCCCACTCCCGCCGAAGAGGCCCCGGCTCCTCCACGTGACCACCGCCGACATCAGCCTGGCGCTCCTGCTCGGCCCGCAGCTCGCCGCCTTCGCCGACGCTGGTTACGAGGTGATGGGGGCGTCGGCGGGAGGGCCGTTCGTGGCCGACCTGCTGGCCGAGGACATCGGCCATTTCCCTCTTCGACACTGCACACGCGCCGTCTCGCCGTTGGACGACATCCGGGCCCCGGGTGAGCTGTACCGGCTGTTCCGCTCGCTGCGGCCGGACATCGTGCACACCCACAACCCGAAGCCCGGCATCTACGGGCGGCCGGCGGCCAGGGCGGCCCGGGTGCCGGCCGTCGTCAACACGGTCCACGGGCTCTACGCCACGCCCGACGACCCGTGGAGCCGCCGGGCCGCCGTGTACGGGCTGGAGCGGATGGCGGCGGCGTGCTCGGACGCCGAGCTGGTGCAGAGCTCCGAGGACCTGGAGACCCTGGTGCGCCTGGGCGTCCCCCGGAGCCGGCTGCGCCTGCTCGGCAACGGCATCGACCTCAGCCGTTTCGACCCGGGCAGGGTCGGGCCGGAGGTCCGGGCCCGGGAGCGCGCCGCCCTCGGGGTCGGGCCAGATGCCGTCGTGATCGGCGCGGTGGGCCGGCTGGTCTGGGAGAAGGGCTACGCCGAGCTGTTCGCCGCCGCCCGGATGCTGCGCACCATCGCGCCAGGCGCCGTCGTGGTGGTGACCGGGCCTTCCGACCCGGCCAAGGCCGACGGCCTCGGGCCCCGGGACCTCGCCCGCGCCGAGGCGGACGGGGTGCGCGTGCTCGGGTTCCGCCCGGACGTGGAGGGGTGCTACGCGGCGATGGATGGTTATGTGCTGGCGTCGCACCGGGAGGGCTTCCCGCGCTCGGCCATGGAGGCGGCCGCCATGGGCCTACCGGTCGTGGCCACGGACATCCGGGGCTGCCGCCAGGTCGTCGACGACGGGGTCACCGGCTTCCTCGTCCCGGCTCGGGACCCCGAGCGCCTGGCCTCGGCCTTGGCCCAGCTCGCCGTCGACCCCGGCCTGCGGGCCCGGATGGGCCGGGCGGGACGGGACAAGGCGCGGCGGGAGTTCGACCAGCGCCGGGTCATCGACACGACCCTCGGGGTCTACGAGCAGCTCCTCGCCCGGCCCGGGCGGGGCCGGCGGG
>JBOGGR010000507.1:0-2148 GCA_050744025.1 Acidimicrobiales bacterium | reverse complement strand
ACCCACGCTCAGACAGGTGGGCCGGGAGCGGTGAGGCGTAGAACCAAGCGGGCCAACAAGCCGGGGAGGAACCCCGAAAGGGGTGCCGCATGAGCGTGCAACTACAGCACACTCAAGCGGTAACGGTGGGGCGCAGGCATGGCCGGCAGCAGGGCGGCGGGGACCGGGTAGGTGGCCACGTGCTCCCACGACGAGGTGTCGCACCGGTAGAGGGTGGCCAGCCGGGCCCGGACGTCCCGCTCCGCGCCGGCCTCGCCGGGGACGCCCAGCACCGGGGACGCCCAGCGCCGAGGTGGACACCAGGGCACCGGTCCCTGGCCCGTAGGAAGGGGCGGCGTCGGTGAGCACCGCGGTGTTGGCCACGAGGTGCTCCTCGCCGTCCAGCACCAGGATCGGCTCACCGAGCGGGGAGCCCGGGGCCCGGTGGTAGAAGGTGGTGATGCCTCGCATGGGCACCGCCGGCAGGGAGGGCAGGAGGGCGGCGGCAGCAGCCGGGTCGGTGGCCACGACCACGGCCCGGGCCCGGATGCGCCTGCCCCCGGCGAGGGTCACCCCCCCGGCGGCTCCGGCGGCAACCGCCTCGGCCGGCTGGCCGAGCCGCACCCGCGTCGGGCCCAGCCGGCCGGCCAGCTGGGCCTGGATGGCCCCCATGCCCTGGCCCGGCAGGCAGATCCCCCCGCGCGAAGGAGCGCCAGACCAGGTGGAAGAACCGAGCCGACGTGGTGAGCTCGGCCTCCAGGAACACCCCGGACAGGAATGGCCGCAGGAACCGTTCGACGAGGGGGCCGCAGAGCCCGAGCCGGGCCAGCGCCGTAGACGAGGGCGCCGGGGACGAAGGGGTGCAGGTCGAGGTCGGCCAGGTCGAGGACCCGGGCCGGCTCGGGAGAGGTGGAGAGCGGCGGACAGTCCGGCCAGCCGGCCCCCACCACCGCCACCTCGGCCTCCTCGTCCCACCTCGGCATTAGATGTAATCTAACCTCTGCATGGTGAGGAGCAGGTCGACGGCCACGACCCGGGAGCCGGCCGGCCTGTCCATCGGCGAACTGGCCGAACGCACCGGGGTCCCTGCTGCCACCTTGCGGAGCTGGGAGTCCCGCTACGGCGCACCCCGCCCCGAGCGCCTTGCGGGTGGCCACCGGCGCTATGGCGAGCACGACGTCGTGATGGTGGAGGAGGTCCTCCGCCAGCGGGCCTCGGGGCTCAGCCTGCCGAGCGCCATCGACCGGGCCCGGGCCCGGGCCGAAGACCCCGACGTCTCGCTGTTCGCCGGCCTGCGCCGGCGCCACCCAGGTCTCGTGCCCCACGTCCTGCGCAAGGCCACCATGCTCGCCCTCAGCCGAGCGATCGAGGACGAGTGCTGCGCCCGGGCGGAGCGCCCGGTGCTCTTCGCCAGCTTCCAGCACCCCCGGTTCTTCGACGCGTCGAAGCGGCGGTGGGTGGAGCTGGCCAGGACGTCGGAGGCCGTCGTGGTCTTCGCCGCCTTTACCGAGCTTCCCGGCCTCTCCGGGGTCCGGGCGCCGAGGACCGGCCCCGTGCCGGTCCCTCTGCCAGCGAGCACCCCCCTCATCCGGGAGTGGGCCATCGTCTGCGACGCCCCGGACTACCCCGCCTGCCTGGCCGGCTGGGAGCACCAGGGCAAGGAGAGCGCGGCTGACGCCGATCGGCGCTTCGAAGCAGTGTGGACCGTCGATCCCCGGGCCGTGCGCACGGCCGCCCTGATCTGCACGCATCTCCTCCGGGCCTCTTCCCCCGAGCTGGGGAGCTCTCTTGCCGGGCGCCTTGCCGGGACGCCTCCCGCTGCGTCGCCCGACCTGCTGCGGGCGGCCGGCCTCCTGGACCGCATGATGGCCTATCTCGAGGACGCCACCGGGTGACTGGCAGGCCGTGGTCGGAAGGGTGCGATCCCAGATGGAGAACGTGGCCGTGCGAGCGCTCCACCAGCGGGGCCTCCGTCAGGCGCCGACATAGGCCGCGAGGTGCTCGCCGGTGAGGGTGGAGCGGGCGGCGACGAGGTCGGCGGGCGTGCCCTGGAAGACGATCCGTCCGCCGTCGTGGCCGGCGCCGGGGCCGAGGTCGATGATCCAGTCGGCGCGCGCCATGACCGCCTGGTGGTGCTCGATGACGATGACCGACTTGCCGGAGTCGACG
>JBOGGR010000506.1:0-10550 GCA_050744025.1 Acidimicrobiales bacterium | reverse complement strand
CACAGGCAGTCCACGCCCAGCCAGGAGAGGTAGTCGAGCTTGGCCGTCAGGCCGGGCAGGTCCCCGGTGCCGTCGTCGTTCGAGTCGTAGAAGCCCCGGACCAGGACCTCGTAGAAGACGGCGGTCTGGTACCAGCGCGATTCGCCGGCGTCCATGGACCCTGCCACTCAGGCACCCGCCGCTCGGAGTGCCGGGCGGCGGGGCCCCAGGTGAGCCCCGGCCGGCGCCGGGCGGCGGGGCATCAGGTGAGCCTCCGGAGGTGGATGAGGTGAGCCGGCTGGCGGGCCGGGTCCAGCCTCACGTAGGGCGAGGGTCCCGACCAGACGTACAGCTCGCCGGAGAGCTCGTCGTGGGCGCCGTAGGGGCGGTCCCAGGGGACGCCGAGCCAGTCGAGGTCGAGATGCAGGGTGCTCTCCTGGGGGCTCACCGGGTCGAGGTTCACCACCACGACCACCACGTCGCTCCGGTCGTGGGTGGCGCGCGCGTAGGCGATCAGCGCCGGGCTGTCGCATCCCACGACTGCCAGCCCCGGCAGCTGCTGGCACGCAGGGTGGCGGCGGCGGAAGGCGTTCACGGCGGTGATCAGAGGCGCGAGCGACCACGGGACGGAGAGGTCACGGGCCTTGAGCTCGTACTTCTCCGAGGAGGCGTACTCCTCGTTGGCCTCCGAGGCGGGCTCGCTCTCACCCAGCTCGTAGCCGGAGTAGATCCCGTAGCAGGGCACCATCGTGGCGGCCAGCACGTAGCGAAGGGCGAAGGCGGTCAGCGGGCCGCGGCGCAGGACCCCGGCCAGTATGTCCGGGGTGTTGGGCCAGAAGCTGGGCCGCAGGTAGTCGGCCGCCGGCCCGCCGGTGACCTCCTCGGCGTAGCGGGCGAGCTCGTCTGCGCTGTGCCGCCAGGTGAAGTAGGTGTAGCTCTGGGTGAAGCCCACCTCGGCGAGCTTGGCCATCACCTTGGGCCGGGTGAAGGCCTCGGAGAGGAAGATCACCTCGGGGTGGCGCTCCTTGACGCTGGCCAGGCACCACTCCCAGAACGCCATCGGCTTGGTGTGGGGGTTGTCGACCCTGAAGATCGAGACCCCCCTGCCGATCCAGGTCTCCAGCACCTCCAGGCACGCGTCCCAGAGGGCCACCCGGTCGGCCTCGTCCTCGGGCCAGAAGTTGATCGGAACGATGTCCTGGTACCTCTTGGGCGGGTTCTCGGCGTAGGCGATGGAGCCGTCGGGCCGGTGGTCGAACCACTCCGGATGGTCCCGCACCCAGGGATGGTCGGGCGAGCACTGGAGGGCGTAGTCCAGGGCCACCTCCATCCCCAGCTCCCTCGCCCGGCCCACCAGGGCCTCGAAGTCGGCGACCGTGCCCAGCTCCGGGTGGATGGCCTCGTGGCCTCCCTCCGGCCCGCCGATGGCCCACGGGCTCCCCGGGTCGCCGTGCCCGCCGGGCGTGTTGCCCGCCCCCTTGCGCCACGACCGGCCTATGGGGTGGACGGGCGGCAGGTAGACCACGTCGAAGCCCATGTCGGCCACGGCCCGCAGCCGCTCGGTCGTCCCGGCCAGCCCGCCCTCCGAGCGGGGGAACAGCTCGTACCAGGCCCCCACCATGGCCCGGCGCCGGTCCACCCACAGCCCGTGGCTGGGGCTGGTGGTGAGGTCGGCGGCCCCGTCCGGGCCCTCCATGAGGGTCGCCGCCCTGGCGTCGAGGGCCTGTGCCAGCCGCCCGGGGACCGGCCTCCCGTCGTCTCCCGCCTCGCCGTCTCCCGCCCCGGCGTCCCGCAGGGCCGCCGCCGCCGCGGCCAGCACCGCCCGGCCGCCCGCCAGAAGGCCGGCGGCCCGGGACTCGAGCAGCCTGGCCCCCTCCTCCAGGTCCATCTCCACGTCCTCCCCCGCCTCCAGCTCGGCCACCACCTTGTGTCGCCAGGTCCCGTACGCGTCGGTCCAGGCGTCCACGACCAGCTCGTGGCGACCCACGGCGGCGGGCACGACGACGGCCTCCCAGCGGTCGTCCGCCAGCTCGTGCATGGTCGCCTCGGCCCACTCCGGCGCGCCCGCCGCCCGCCACCGGACGCGGGCGCCGAGCACGCCGTGGCCGTCCCGGAGCACGTCGGCCGACACCCTCACGGCCTCGCCCACCACGGCCTTGGCCGGGAACTCTCCCGACGGCGTCCTCGGTCGGATGTCGTCGATGGCGATGCGACCTGTCACCGCTCCTGTGTACCCACCCGGTCGCCCGACGGCAAGCCCCGCTCCCCGGGGCCGGGGTCGACCGCCCGCAGCCCCCGCACGCTCGGCACCGCCAGCACCACGAGGGAGCTGGCAACGAGCCAGGCGGCGGCCAGCCAGAGCGCGCCGGAGACCCCGAGGAGCACGGCCAGCGGGCCGACGACCGCGTAGCCGACGGGAAGGAGGGCCACCGAGCCGAACCAGTCGTACGAGCTGACCCGGGACAGGGAGGCGGCCGGCACCTGGCGCTGCATCGTCGTGTCCCACAGCGTCCCGAAGCCGGCCAAGCCGACCCCGGCCACGAAGGTGCCGGCGCTCACCGCCGCCGTCGGAGCCCCCAGGGCGAGGAGCGCGAGCGGGATGGCAAGGGGGAGCATCCCGAGCATGGCCCAGCGCAGCGGCCTCGACGGCCTGAGCCTGAGCATGACGAGGCCGCCCAGCACCGACCCCGCGCCGAAGGCGGCGAGGATCGTGCCCCAGGCCGCCGCCCCGCCGAGGTGGGCCTTGGCGACCACCGCCCCGAGGACGATGAGCGGGGCGAAGACGATCAGGTGGAAGAACGAGAAGTCGACCACGATCACCCAGAGCCACGTGCGGGAGCGGAACTCCACCCAGCCCGAGCGCAGGTCCGAGAAGAAGCTCGACCGGGCGGCGAGGCGGGTGAGGGGCACGCTCACGCGGGCCAGGCAGGCAGCGCTGATCAGGTACGTGGCGGCGTCCGCAGCGATGGCCCAGCCCGGGTTGCTCACGGCCACGATGACCCCGGCCAGGGCCGGCCCCACGATCGTGCCCGCCGACTGGGCCAGGCCGTTCAGGGCGTTCGCCTGCTGGAGGCGGGGGGCGCTCGCCACCTCGGGTATGAGCCCCGTCATGGCCGGGGCGAAGAAGGCCCAGCCGAGGCCGACCACCGCCTCCGCCGCCACCAGCTCCCACAGCGCCGGGCGGCCGGTGAGGAGCAGGACGGCCAGCGCCCCCTGGCTCGCCAGGCGGAGCAGGTCGGCCGTGATCATGACCGCCCGGCGGGGGAGCTTGTCGGCCAGCACCCCGCCGACGAGGAGGAAGGCGACCAGCGGCACCGACTCGCCCATCAGCACGTAGCCCACGTCCGTCGCCGACCCCCCGTTGCCGAGCACGGCGAAGGTGACGGCCACCGGCGTCATCTGGCTGCCGAGGTACGACATGACCCAGCCGCTCAGGAACAGGCGGAAGTCCCGCTCGCGAAGGACGCCGAGCGCGCTCAGCCGGGGTTGGTGGTCGAGCGCCACGTCCTCGGTCTACCTGGCGGGAGACGCCCGGTCACCTGCATTACCGTTGGGCCGTGCGGGCACTGCGAAGCTTCACCGTCCGGGTCCGGCTCCCCGACCCGCTGGCCCCCCTCCAGGAGCTGGCCACCAACCTGCGCTGGTCGTGGGACGGGCGGACCCGGGACCTCTTCCGCTGGGTCGATCCCTCCACCTGGGAGGAGGTCGGCCACGACCCGGTGCGCCTGCTCGGCCGGGTGCACCCCGAGCGCCTGGACGCCCTCGCCGCCGACCCGGCCTTCCTCTCCTTCCTCCGCGACGTCCACTCCGACCTCCGCCGCTACCTCGAGGCCCCGCTGTGGTTCCAGAACCGCCCCGGGAGCGAGCTCTCGGCGGTCGCGTACTTCTCGCCCGAGTTCGGCATCGCCGAGGCGCTGCCCCAGTACTCGGGCGGCCTCGGCGTGCTCGCCGGCGACCACCTGAAGGCGGCCAGCACCCTCGGCCTCCCGCTCGTGGGCATGGGGCTCCTCTACCGCGAGGGCTATTTCCGCCAGGAGCTCAGCCCCGACGGCTGGCAGCAGGAGCGCTACCCCCTGCTCGACCCCTTCGCCATGGCCGTGCGGCCCGTCGAGGGGGCCCGGATCGCCGTCGACCTGGCCGGCGCCCCGCTCGTCGCCCAGGTGTGGAGGGCCGACGTCGGCCGGGTCCGCCTGTACCTCCTCGACAGCGACGTCGAGGACAACGGCCCCGAGGACCGCCTCGTCACCGACCGCCTGTACGGCGGCGACATCGAGCACCGCCTGCGCCAGGAGATCCTCCTCGGCGTCGGGGGCGTGCGGGCCCTCGCCGTCCTGCACGAGCCCACCCAGGTGTTCCACACCAACGAGGGGCATGCCGGGTTCCTCGGCCTCGAGCGGATCCGCTCCCACGTAGCCGACGGGGGGCTGCGCTTCGACGAGGCCCTGGAGGCCGTCCGGGCCAGCACCGTGTTCACCACCCACACGCCCGTCCCGGCCGGGATCGACCAGTTCCCCCGCGCCCTCATGGAGCGCCACTTCGCGTCCTGGTGCGACGAGTGCGGGATCGGCCTGGACACGCTCATGGCCCTCGGCCACTTCCCCGGCGAGGACCCCGGCGGCCCGTTCAACATGGCGGTGATGGGCCTGCGCCTGGCCGGGGCGGCCAACGGCGTCTCGGCCCTCCACGGGACCGTCAGCCGCTCGATGTTCGCCCCGCTCTGGCCCGGGATCGAGGTGGAGGAGGTCCCCATCACCTCGGTCACCAACGGCGTCCACGCCGCCACCTGGGTCTCGCCCGAGATGGACGACCTCGTCACGAGGGCGGTGCTGCCGACGTGGAGCGAGGCCGAGCCCGACGACTGGGCCCGTTTCGACACGATCCCCGACGACCAGCTCTGGCGGGCGCGGGAGCTGGGGCGGGACCGTCTGGTGGCCCTCGTGCGCGCCCGCCTCCGGGCCTCGCTCGCCGCCGCCGGGTTGTCGGGGCCCGAGCTCACGTGGTGCGACGAGGCGCTCGATCCCAGGGTCCTCACGATCGGCTTCGCCCGGCGGTTCGCGTCCTACAAGCGCGCCACCCTCCTCCTCTCCGAGCCCGATCGCCTGACCGCCCTGCTCACCTCGGCCGACCGGCCCGTGCAGATCGTGTTCGCCGGCAAGGCCCACCCGGCAGACGACCTCGGCAAGGACATGATCCGCCAGATCGTCCAGTTCTCCCGCGACGCAGCCGTGCGCCACCGCATGGCGTTCGTCGAGGACTACGACATCGCCGTGGCCCGGGCCCTGTACCAGGGCTGCGACCTCTGGCTCAACACCCCCCGCCGCCCGATGGAGGCGTGCGGCACGAGCGGGATGAAGTCGGCGCTCAACGGCGGGCTCAACTGCTCGATCCTCGACGGCTGGTGGGACGAGTGGTTCGACGGCGACAACGGCTGGGCCGTCGCCTCGGCCGAGGCCTACGACGACACCGACCGGCGCGACGCGGTGGAGGGCGCCAGCCTGTTCGACCTCCTCGAGCGCCAGATCGTCCCGTTGTTCTACGACCGCATCGGGGGGCCGGTGCCCCGGGGCTGGGCCCGGCGGGTGAAGGCGTCCGTGCGCTCCCTCGGGCCCCAGGTGGTGGCCTCCCGCATGGTCCGGGAGTACACCGAGCGCATGTACGAGCCGCTGGCCCGGCGCACCGCCGCCCTGTCGGCGGCCGGCCACCGGCGCTCCAGGGAGCTGGCCGCCTGGAAGGCCCGGGTCCGCGACGCCTGGCCCGAGGTGGGCGTCGAGTGGATCGACGCGGACGGCTCGTCGGTGGACCTCGGCGCCAAGCGCCGGGTGGAGGCCGTGGTGGCGCTCGGGGCCCTGGACCCGGCCGACGTGGCCGTGCAGCTCCTGCACGGCCCGGTGGGGGCCACCGACGAGCTGACCGTCGTCAACGCGGTGGACATGGAGCCGGTGGCCGACGGCGACTCCGGGAGGGGCGGCCGGGAGCCCAGGCGCCGGTACACGGGGACCTTCTCCTGCGCCGAGTCGGGGCGCTACGGGTTCACGGTCCGGGTCCTTCCCGCCCACGACGACCTGGCCAGCCCGGTCGAGCTGGGGCTCGCCGCCTGGGCGTGAGTGCCGGCGTGGGGGGTGAGCGCCGGCGGCGGGGGTGAGCGCCGGCGGCGGGAGTGGGGCGGCGGGGGGGCGGGGGCCGGCCGGAGCATACATGGGGCTGATCACGCCCCGGTGACCTCAACGGGCCCGGCCCCACGAGCGTGCCGTCTTCGCTCTCAGGCAGTAGGAGGTGGTCTCGCGGCACGCTCACATCGATGTGCACCTTGTGATGTGAGAGCAGACTGGCATTGTGACAGGGCCGGGCCCCCCGGTCCGGACTCTCACCGGCGAGCGGACACGGGCTTATCGACGTGGATCACCTCAACTTCACCACTTCCTTCCGTCAGTGGCCAGTGCCCACGCCTGCTGGTCGCCTGCTGGGCACACGAACCGGCCGCTAGAGAACCTTGCGCTGCGCCTATGGTCCTCTAGGCATAGCATCTCCTCATCATGGTTCGCCGGGGGATGGCCGGCCAGGCGTAAGGAGGCTCACAGTGCGGGTGTTTCCTTGGTTTCGCTGCGCGTCGCTCCGGCTTTGCGATGGGCCAGGGCATTCGTGCTGGTCGCTCCTGCAGCCCCCCACTCCCACTGCCCCTCTGGGCCGCCGGCGCGCCCACCCCCCCGGTGCCCACCGCCTCCGTCAGCCACCTCCCACCTCCTCCTCCCCCACCCAACCCCGGTGCAACGCCTCCCGTATATCTACACTACATCACCGGGACCGGCACGAACCCGAGGAGCTGGCAGGCCCCGGCCTACTCCCGGGCACCTGCACCTACGGCCGCTGCCTGGTCAACGGGCCTTCCACTCCATCGCGCTCGAGTGATCTTCAGCTCGGCCTTGAAGGACCCGCGCCATCCCCCACCCGGCCCCCGCCGGGCGCTCTGCAACCCCTACCCACCGGGACCCGCCTGCACAGTACCTGACCACGCCTACGAGAGTATCGAGTCCGGGAGACGATCACGGATGTTCCGACAGTCAGCCAACGACTTCACCTCTGAGATAGCAACCCATCCCACCGAGCTGGCAACTCATTCCACCGGCAACCCTACCGTAGACACGATACGACGGTTCGGGGCGCGTGCCTCGGCCGCGATCGTCCTTTGGGGGCTGGCTGGGATCGGAATTATACTCGCTAGCCCGCCCGCATTTGCAGCTTCCAGCACTCTGTCATCCGGTCAGCAGCTGACAGGGGGGCAGGAGCTCGTCAACGGCAGCTACACCTTGATCATGCAAACCGATGGAAACCTAGTGGAGTATGCTTCGGGAAGCGCCATATGGCAGAGCCATACCTCTGGGGAAGCTGGGAACTACGCCATCATGCAGACCGATGGCAATTTCGTAATCTACTCCTCCGGAGGGGTCTGGCGATGGCAAACCGCCACGAACGGGTACTCGGGTTCCTACCTGAACCTGGGTGGCGACGGCAACTTCGTTGTCTACTCCAGAGGCGGCACGCCTGAATGGGCGAAGTCCTGGACGGAATCTGTCTCGGGCGCTCAGACCTACGCGCGTGATCAATTCTTTCACTACGGTTGGAGCGTTTCTGCGCAATATACCTACCTCAACCAGCTGTGGACCGCCGAAAGCAACTGGCAGTGGAACCTGTGCTATGGGGGGGGCACCTATCCTAGCTGCAACTACACAGGGCTGGCCTACGGGATCCCCCAGGCCAACCCGGGCTCCGACCTTGCCTCTAGCGGCCCCGACTGGGCAACAGATGGCCTGACTCAGGTGCAATGGGGCCTCGCCTACATCAGCAGTCGCTATGGCACCCCTCAGGCCGCCTGGAACCACGAGGTCAAGTACGGCTGGTATGTCCCGTATGGAGAGCAGCCCGCCACTAATAGGAGCACGCCAGCCGGGGCGACCAACTCCTCGCGGTAGTCGCTCACAGCGAGTACGAGCAACCTGGCAGCACCTAGAGGGGACCCTATAACGATGAAATGGCATGCGATGTTCAGGTCCGGGGGGCGACTGGCTGTTTTTCTGTCCCTCGCCGTGGTCTGGTGGTCGCTCCCTCAGGCCACCTTGGCTTCAGCGTCGGCTCAGGAAGCTTCACTTCAGCTATCCGTAGCCTCCGGCCCAATCGGCACCATAGTAAGAGTCAGCGGCAACGGCGGCGCCGGCTGTGTTCCTGGTGTGTCCTGGTTCGGGTTCGAGTTCGAACACTATGGTGAGCGGACAACAGGTGCGGTTTCGAGCATGACGCCTCCCGTGACGCCTCGGGGGGCCTGGTCCGCCCAGTTCACAATACCTTCCTATCTCGGTGAAGGAGCTACTCGCGGTCCCGGTGGCCCTACGACACCGGGGCTCTATCAATTCGCTGCGCCAACTTCCTGTAGAGATGCAGACGGCTTCGCCGTTGCACCTTTTCGAGTTACTGGAGTGCTTGCTCCCCGTCCCCCTGGGGCTAGTAAGAAGTACGTCGCCATCGCACCTACCCCAGCGGGAACCGGCTATTGGCTTGTACAGGCAGGGGGCGAGGTTACGGCCTTCGGGAGCGCGGTGGTTCTCGGGTCTGTCGCGGCTGGAGTCACGCTCAATGCTCCCATCGTCGGCATAGCGGTGACGCCAGACGGGAAGGGGTACTGGCTGGTAGGCGGCGACGGAGGCGTGTTCTCCTTCGGTGACGCCCGGTTCTTTGGGTCGCTTCCTGGAAGGAGGATACGTCCTGCTGGGCCCATCGTGTCTATGACAGCAGCTCCGCGAGGCAATGGATATTGGCTTTTGGGCGCCGACGGAGGCGTGTTCTCCTTCGGTGACGCCCCATTTCTGGGGACGCCCGGGGATTATGCCGCTCCGTACGACGCAATAGTCCCCGGGCCAAGCGGGGGGTACCAGGTGACGGACGGGACGGACGGCGCAGTCTACGTGTTTCCCGGTGGCGGGCGCAGCGGCGGCGCTATCGGGACGCCGGTCTCCGCGACATTGGCGGGAGCCGCCGCGACAGCAGGTCGCCAAGGCGCCTGGCAGGCGGGTCTAGATGGCGGGGTGATCACCTCTGGGAATGCGCCCTTCTTGGGCTCGCTCCCTTCTGATGGGATCCATCCTGTCGCACCCATAACGGGGATAGCTGCATCTCCGACGACGCAAGGGTACTGGCTGCTGGGCGCTGACGGCGGGGTGTTCAGTTTCGGCGGTGCCCAGTTCTTCGGGTCTGCTGCTCGCTGACCTGGCGACGCGGCGGGAGGCCCGGCCCGCGCCCGTCAGCCCGGGCCGATCGTGTCCGCCATTTCGCTGCTGCTCCTGGACTTGGTGGCGAGGGCTCGGCGCGGCAGCCGGCCAGGCCCTGGTCGGAGCCACCTGACCGTAGGAGTCGAGTCCGACGCGTCGAGGAGGGTGACGCCGGCGTCCAGGGCGGAGTCGACCACGGCCCTGGTCCCGTCCACGTCGGCCGGCTCGCGTCCACGGATGCACGGGCCGTTCGGGCCACCACCGCGCTCGGCCAGCCAGATGCTCAGTGTTGACATCACGGCAACCGGTGAGAGGCGTGCATCGCTGTTTGCCGCCCTTCCCCCGTGTGTCGACGTGGGCCCCCGGTGCCCCCCGGTGCCGACGTGCACGTCCGCAGGCGCGTGCTGTGATCTCCGAGCCCCCAGACCTGTCTGGACAGCAAGTAGGAGCAGGGCGTGGTCTCGCCGTCCGAGCGCCTTGGTTCGGTGGGGGCGGCGAGCAAGGCATGGACGTCGGCCGGGGTGAGGTGGCAGAGAGTCGTCCGCTGGGCTCGTTTGGGCGGTATGGCCAGCACTCGGCTTGTCTCAGGGAACGTGCTCGGGGTGGGCCGGGTCGGCGCAAGGGAACAGGGAGTGGTTGGCCGCCAGGCGCGTGTTGCGGGGGGCGCCTCTCTGGCCCTCAGGGAGCCGGGGCGCCTCGCCCCTGGTTGGCCGAGGTGAGAGTGGCCAGCCCGACCACGTCGCCGTCCCGGGCCAGCCGGGAGACTGCCCCGGCCCCGCGCTTCAGGGTGGCGTCGAAGAAGTCGGTCGTGACCCGCTCGACGACGGGGACCTCGGGGCCGTCGCCGATCACCGGGCTGGTATGTGTCCCCCCCGGGAGCGCCAGGAGGTACTTGGGCCATGGGTCGTCCCTGTAGAGCTGCAGGCTGAGGCGCCGGACCCGGGCGCTGTCGGCCAGCCCCTGGACCACGAGGAGGGGAGGGCTGCCGGGCGGGAAGTACGGGGCCGAGCAGAGGTTGACGCCGGCTCCGGCGATGATCACCGCCGCCCTGACCGGGGCCCGCTGGCCGCAGCCGTCGAAGGCGACGGCAGCCATGGTCCCTCCCCCGTCGGAGTGACCTGCGATCCCGACGGCAGACGGGTCGATGAGGCCCTCCACTGGGCCTGGCGCGTGGTCCGCAGCCAGGAGCGACGAGATCACGAACCTGATGTCGGCCGGCTGGTTGACGATGTCGGACTCGTCCAGCCGGGGGGAGGCGCTGCTCGTGAGGGGGAAGAAGGGAGCCGCCACCACGAAGCCGGCTCGGGCCCAGGC
>JBOGGR010000505.1:0-3837 GCA_050744025.1 Acidimicrobiales bacterium | reverse complement strand
GTCCAGGGCCGGCGGGTCCAGGGCCGGCGGGACGCAGGGTGCCCCCCGCCGCCGGGCTCCGGCCTCCAGGGCCGGCGGGCAGGGTGCCCCCCGCCACCGGGCTCAGCCGGCCTCCAGGGCCTGCCGGGCCAGGCACAGGCCGACGATGGTCTTGGCGTCGACGATGGCGCCGCTCGCCACCAGCGCGGCCACCTGGGAGAGGGTGACCCGCTCCACCGCCATGTTGGCCTCCTCCACGCCTTGAGGGGAGGTGCGGGAGGGGGTCAGGTCGGAGGCGAGATAGAGGTGGGAGTGCTCGTCGCAGAAGCCCGGCGAGTTGTAGAACTGGGCCAGCTCCCGCAGCCGGCCGGCCCGCATGCCCACCTCCTCCTCCAGCTCGCGCCGGGCCGTGTCCTCGGGGGCCTCGCCGTCGACGTCCCGCTTGCCGGCCGGGAGCTCCAGCAGCTCGGCGCCGACAGCGGCCCGGTACTGGCGCACCAGGAGCACGGCCGTCCCCCCGCCGGCGCCGGGCCCCTCGCCCTCACGCCCCCCTCCCACCACCGGGACCACGACCACGGCGCCCGGGTGGTGGACGATGTCACGCTCGAAGGTCACGCCTCCGGGACCGGCGACCGTGGCCCGGGCCACGGTCACGAGGGACCCCCGGTAGAGGGTCTCCTCCCCCACCCGGTGGAACCGGGCGCCGGGCGCCGGCGGGGGCGCACCCGGCCCCGGCGCCGTCCCCGACCCCAACGCGCCGGAAGGCGGCACCAGCCGCCCCTCAGGCCCCGACGTCGAGCAGGCGGGGCCTGCGCCCCTCGGCCCGCACGAGCGCGGCCCCCACCAGCTCACGGAACAGCGGGTGTGGGCGGTCGGGCCGGCTCAGGAACTCCGGGTGGGCCTGGGTCCCGACCCAGAACGGGTGGTCCGCCAGCTCGACGAACTCCACCAACCGGTCGTCGACCGACGTCCCCGAGCACACCAGCCCGGCCTCCTCCAGCCGGGGCCGCCACCGGGGGTTGACCTCGTAGCGGTGGCGGTGGCGCTCCTCGACGACCGGCCCCCCGTAGGCCTCGGCCACCCGGGTGCCGGGCCGCAGCACGGCGGCGTAGGTCCCGAGGCGCATGGTCCCCCCGTAGTCCACCACCTTGCGCTGGTCCTCCATGAGGTCGATGACCGGGTACGGCGTGAGCGAGTCGAGCTCGGTGGAGTTGGCTCCCTCCATCCCGGCCAAGGAACGGGCCACGTCTATCACCATCGCCTGCAGCCCGAGGCAGATCCCGAGGCAGGGAAGCCCCCGCTCCCTGGCGTAAGCGACGGCGGCGATCTTGCCCTCCACCCCCCTCTCCCCGAATCCCCCCGGGATGACCACGCCGTCCAGGTCCGACAGCCTGGTGGCAGCGAGCAGCCCGGTCACCTCCTCGGCCTGGATCCAGTCCAGCTCGACCGCCGCGCCGTGGTGGAAGCCGGCGTGGCGCAGGGCCTCGACCACCGACAGGTATGCGTCGGGGAGGTTGACGTACTTGCCGATGATGCCGACGCGCACCGACCGCGCCGGCGCCTCGGCCCGCTCGACGACCGCCTCCCATGCCGACAGGTCGATGGCGTGCTCGGGGCCGTCGAAGCCGAGCAGCGAGCAGACGTGGTCGTCCAGCCCCTCGTCGTGGAGGACGAGCGGCATCTCGTAGATGTTGGAGACGTCGATGTTGGACACCACCGCCTGGAGGGGGACGTCGCAGGTGAGCGAGATCTTGCGCTTGAGGGAGGCGGACAGCGGCTGGTCGCTGCGGCACACGATGACGTCGGGCTGGATGCCCCGGCTGCGCAGCTCCTCGACCGAGTGCTGGGTGGGCTTGGTCTTGTGCTCCCCCGAAGGCCCGATGGAGGGCACGAGGGTCAGGTGCACGTAGCAGACATTCTGCCTACCGATGTCTGCCCGGAACTGCCGGATCGCGTACAGGAACGGCAGGATCTCGATGTCGCCCACCGTGCCCCCCAGCTCGGTGATGACCACGTCCACCTCGTCGGTGGCGAGCCTCGTGATGCGCTCCTTGATCTCGTCGGTGACGTGCGGGATGACCTGCACGGTGCGCCCGAGGTAGTCGCCGCGGCGCTCCTTGGCGATCACGGCGGCGTAGATGGAGCCGGTGGTGGCGTTGCTGCCGGCGTCGAAGGCCTCGTCCACGAAGCGCTCGTAGTGCCCGAGGTCGAGGTCGGTCTCGCCGCCGTCCCTCGTCACGAACACCTCGCCGTGCTCGAAGGGGTTCATCGTCCCGGGGTCGACGTTGATGTACGGGTCGAGCTTCTGCATGGCCACCCGCAGGCCGCGGCACTTGAGCAGCCGGCCGAGCGACGACGCGGTGAGCCCCTTGCCGAGCGAGCTCGCCACCCCGCCGGTCACGAAGATGTGCTTCGCCACAGTGATCCTCCCAGGTCCGGCCCAGGCTACCCGGCCTCCTTGGAGAAATGGCGCATCCTCTGCACCCGTCCCGTGCCCACCCCCGCCGGGCGCGCCCCCGGGTCGTGACCCTGCGACCCGGCTAGGACGCCCGGCTCTCCAGCGCGTCGAGGCGAACCTTCACGTCCGAGAGCTCGGCGGCCACCACGGCGGCCCCGGCGCCTGCTCGCAGCTGGCCGAGCTCGCCTCATCGGCCGCCGATCTCCCGTCTCAGCTCCTCGAAGCCCGCCTGCATGGCGGACCTCAGGTCGTTGAGAGCATCGAGGGTCGCCACCATGTAGCGCTGGACATACGTCGTGAGCTCGCCGAAGTCCTGTCGCTGCTGGGCGACCGCGTCCACGAGGGCGCCCATGGTGGCCCGCAGCTCGTCGAACTCCTGTCGCTGCTGGGCGACCGCGTCCACGAGGGCGCCCGTGGTGGCCCGCAGCTCGCCGATGGCGTCTCGCACCTCGGCGAGGCCTTGTCGCAACTCGGCGACGGCCTGTGTCAGATCTGCGATCTGCCTCGTGTTGGCGGCGACGGCCTGGGGAAGCGAGAGCAGCTCCTCGGTGAGCAGCTCCCTGCGCACCGCGTCGCGAAAGGACGGGTCCTCGCGAAGAGCCACCAGGAAGGTCTCTCTGTCATCGGGGTTGATCATGGACAGCTCCTGTCGGGTCGTCTCGGTGCTGGCCGGCTCTCCCCTGGCCGCTGGAGCCGGCGACCTGCAACCTGCGACAGCGACAGGATACCGCCTGGGTGTGACATCCGATCTCGGGTCTCTCGCCCTCGCCAGCCTCGGTCCGACCGCGCGCCGCCCGGACGACCGGTCGGGCGCCCCCCGGCTCCCCCTGGTCCTGGCGCGCCCCTGTCAGGGGCTCACGGGGTTGAGCCAGGTGAGCTCCGGGAAGCGGGCGAAATCGGAGTCTGCGCTGACCACGGCCAGCCCGTGCTCGAGGGCGAGCGCGGCGAGCGCGGCGTCGCTGACGAGGTTGCCTCGCAGGTCGAGATCGCACACCAGCCGCCCGAGGATGTCTCGGTACCCGCGGCCCGGACGCGGCACCCAGGCGGCGGGGGCGTCGAGCCAGTCGGCGACGAAGGACCAGGCGCCGGCCGGAGTGAGCGCGTCGGACAGCGCCCGGGGGTTTCGGAACTGCTGGCCGATAAGGTAGTAGTAGGTAGCGTATGAGTGTTCGTGGTACCATGGGATGGGATGGTGAAGCTCGCGGATTGGGCTCGTGCGAATGGGGTGCACCCCAAGACTGCCTATCGGTGGTGGCGCGCGGGGACGCTGCCCGTACCAGCGCACCAGGTGAACGCCAGGGTGATCCTGGTCGACAGCCCGGGTTCGGCGCTGAGGACCGGGGCGGGGGCGGTCGGGTTGTACGCCCGGGTGTCCTCCCATGGCCAGCGAGGCGACCTGG
>JBOGGR010000504.1:0-17547 GCA_050744025.1 Acidimicrobiales bacterium | reverse complement strand
AGCTGGCGGAGCGGTGCGCCGCCGTGATGTACGCGTCCGACGCCTCCTCCCACCACCTCGGCATCGAGGTGGTGGAGGTCGGCCCGGGCCGGGCCGTCACGACCATGACCGTGGCCCCGACGATGGTGAACGGGCACGGGATCGTCCACGGCGGCTACCTGTTCCTCCTGGCCGACACCGCCTTCGCCTTCGCCTGCAACTCCCACGGCGAGGCCACCGTGGCCCGCAGCGCCGACATCGTCTTCGTGCAGCCCGCCCACGCCGGCGACACCCTTGTCGCCACGGCGAAGGAGCGCCTCCGCTACGGGCGCGACAGCCGCAACGGCGTCTCCGACGTCACGATCCGGCGCTCCGACGGGACGGTGGTGGCCGAGTTCCGGGGCCAGAGCCGGTCGCTCGGGCGCCCACTCGTGGAGGGGGGCCAGGGAGACGGGAGTGGGCACGAAGGCGACGCCGCACCGGACGCTGTTTCGAGGAGGAGCGGGACGGCGGACCGGCGAGAGGGCCCCGCCGGCCAGGGCCCGGAGGGGCGCCCCGGTGCGTGACCCCCACGTCGCGCCCGAGAGCCTGGAGCCCATCGAGCGGGCTTCCCGCGACGAGCTGGCCGCCCTCCAGCTGGACCGGCTGCGGTGGTCCGTGCGCCACGCCTACGAGAACGTGGCGTCCCACCGGCGCCGCTTCGACCAGGCCGGCGCCCACCCCCGGGACCTGCGGAGCCTCGAGGACCTGGGCCGCTTCCCGTTCACGACCAAACAGGACCTGCGCGACGAGTACCCGTTCGGGATGCTCGCCGTCCCGAGGGACCAGGTCGCCCGGGTACACGCCTCCAGCGGCACGACCGGCAAGCCGGTGGTGGCCGCGTACACGAGCGCCGACATCGACACCTGGGCCGGCCTGGTGGCCCGCAGCCTGCGGGCGGCGGGGGCCCGCCCGGGCGACCGGGTTCACGTGGCCTACGGCTACGGCCTGTTCACCGGCGGCCTCGGCGCCCACTACGGGGCCGAACGGCTCGGCTGCACCGTGATCCCCGTCTCCGGCGGGATGACCGGGCGCCAGGTCCAGCTCATCGCCGACCTCGAGCCAGAGGTCATCATGGTCACCCCGTCCTACCTGCTGGCGATTCTGGACGAGATGGAGCGCCAGGGCCGTGACCCGGCGGCCACCTCGCTCGAGGTCGGCGTGCTCGGGGCCGAGCCGTGGACCGACGGGATGCGCCGGGAGATCGAGGGGCGCCTCTCGATGCACGCCGTCGACATCTACGGGCTGTCCGAGGTCATGGGGCCGGGCGTTGCCAACGAGTGCGTGGACACCAAGGACGGCCCGCACATCTGGGAGGACCATTTCTACCCCGAGGTCGTCGACCCGGTCACCGGGGAGGTGCGCCCCGACGGCGAGCCGGGCGAGCTCGTGCTCACCTCTCTCACCAAGCAGGCCATGCCGGTCATCCGCTACCGGACCCGGGACCTCACCCGCCTGCTGCCGGGCACTGCGCGGCCCATGCGGCGCATGGCCCGGGTCGCGGGGCGCTCGGACGACATGATCATCCTGCGAGGCGTGAACCTGTTCCCGTCCCAGGTGGAGGAGCTGATCCTCGGCGTCGGCGGCCTCGCCCCCCATTTCGAGTGCGTGCTCACCCGCCCCGGCCGCCTGGACGAGCTGACGGTGCGGGTGGAGGCCCGCGCCGACTGCCCGGCCGGCGAGCGGGACCGGCTGGGCGCCCTGCTGCGGGGCGCCGTCAAGGACCGCATCGGGGTCAGCGTCGCGGTGGACGTGGTGGAGCCCGCCGCCTTGGAGCGCTCGATCGGCAAGGCCAGGCGGATCGTCGACCTCCGCGCCCGTTCGTAGCCTCGTAGGAATGGCAGTGGTCCTGCGGGCCCCCGGTGCCCACTCCCGGCCGGCGCGCCCCCGGCGTGCCTCGGCGCCCACTCCCGGCCGGCGCGCCCCCGGCGCTCGGAGAGCCGGCGGGCTCAGCGGCCGCTGAAGGTCGGGGGCCGGCGCTCCTGGAAGGCGCCGATGCCCTCCGCGTAGTCGTGCGTGCGGGAGGCGACCCCCTGGGCGGCGGCCTCGGCCGCCAGCACCCGCTCCAGCCCCCAGCCATGGGCCTCCATGTCGTGGACCAGGCGCTTGGACAGCCGGAAGGCGGCTGTCGGGCCCTCGGCCACCTGGGCGGCCAGGGCCCGGACCCGGTCCATCAGCTCGGCGGGCGGGACGCTCGCGTTGACCAGGCCCCAGGCCGCGGCCTCCACGCCCGACAGGAGGCGGCCCGTGTAGATCAGCTCGAGCGCCCGGTGGGGGCCGATCCGCCCGACCAGGTGGGTGTGGCCGCCCGAGTCGAGCACCGCGCCGATGCGGGCGAAGGGCGAGCCCACCTGGGCGTCGTCGGCGGCGTACACGACGTCGCAGGCCAGGGCCAGGCCGAGCCCCACGCCCAGGGCGGCTCCGTGGACCGCCGCGAACGTGGGAGCCGGGAACATGGCCAGCCGCAGCACCAGGGGGTTGAAGGTGCCGGCCAGGATGCGCTCGGCGTCCTCGGTCCCCGGCTCTGCCCCGGCCAGATCCCGCCCGGCGCAGAACCCCTTGCCCGCCCCGTGGACGATGAGTGCTCGCACCCCCTCCCGCTCGGCACGGTCGAGGGAGCCGGCGAGCTCGGCCACCATGTCGTCGTCGAGGGCGTTGCGCCTGTCGGGCCGGTCGAGCACGAGCTCCCCCACCGCGCCCCTCAGCGAGAGCTGGACGGCCACGTCACTAGAATCTATTCGACCGAACGTTCTGCAAGCAATCGGGACAGGCGAGGAGTGCCGTGACACGCAGCCAGGCCGGCGGGGGGCCACGACGGGGTGACGGCCGTGCCCCCTACAACCTGGACACGGTCGTCGACGTCGCGCTCGACGTGTTCCTGCAGCGGGGCTACGACGCCACATCGATGGAGCACCTGGCCGCCGCGGCCGGGGTGACCAAGTCCGCCTTCTACTACCACGTGTCAGGGAAGGAGGAGCTGCTGGAGCGGGGCCTGGACCGGGCCACCACCGCGCTGTTCGCGATCCTCGACGAGCCCGGCCCGAGCGACGGCACTGCCTCTGACCGGCTGGCCTTCGTCCTCCGCCGGCTCGTCGAGGTCGAGACCGGGCTCCTGCCCGAGGTCTCCGTGCTGCTGCGGTCCCGGGGCAACAGCGCGATCGAGCGGTCGGCCCTGGACCGCCGGCGGGACTTCGACCACGCGGTGGCCGCGCTCATCCGGGCAGCCGCCCGCGAGGGGGAGATCCGGGCCGACATAGACCCGGAGCTGGCCGCCCGGCTCGTGATCGGGATGGCGACCTGGGTGGTCGAGTGGTACCGGCCGGGCGGGAAGCTGGGTGGCCACGAGCTGGCCGGCGCCATCCTCGCGATCGTCCTGGACGGCCTCCGGCCCCGGCCATAGGGGGCTGGCCCGGCGGCGGGTGCGGCGGGCTCGGCGGGCTCGGCCTGCTCGGCCTGCTCGGCGGGCGCCGGCGCACGCTACCCCGCCGGCCAGGGCCCGGGGCCGGCCACCTCGTCGAAGACGAGCCACGTACGCGTCGAGCGCACGGTCGGGATCCCCTGGATCTCCTCCAGCACGACGTGGCGGAGAGCCGTGTTGTCGGGAGCCCGCACCAGGACCAGGACGTCGACGTCCCCCGCCACCAGAGCGAGATGCTCGACGTAGGGGATCCGGCGCAGCCGGCCGGCGACCTGGCGCCAGGAGTTCTGCTCGATCTGGACCATGACGTAGGCCGACGTGCCGAGGCCGGCGGCGTCTGGGTCGAGCCGGACGCCGAAGCCCCGGATCACCCCCTCGCCGACCAGTCGGTCCAGCCGGGCGTAGGCGTTCGACCGGGACGTCCCGACCCGCTCGGCCAGGGCCCGCACGGAGAGGCGGGCATCCCGGCCCAGCTCGAAGAGGAGGCGGCGGTCGACGTCGTCGATCGGCCTCGGCGGCGGCCTGGGCGCCGGCTCGGGGCCCCTCCCCGGGTGGGACGATTGGCCGTCCAGGCGGTCACTCATGGGTCAATCATCTCAAATATGCGGTCACAGTTGCACGAATGGCCGCCTGATGGGCAGGATGATCGCTGAGCTCGCTCGCACAGGGGGCACCTCGATGATCCAGCCCACATACCCGGCGACCGGTTCGCCGCCCGTCCCCCCCGATGTCGAGTCCCTGCTGCCCATGGCCGCGCCGGTCCGGTTCCTGGACGACTCCGGCGAGCCGGTCGACGGGCACGGCTCCTACGAGGAGCCCAGCCGGTCGCTGCTCCTCGACGCCTACCGGCACATGGTCGTCGGCCGGCGCCTCGACGCCCAGGCGACGGCCCTGACCCGCCAGGGACGGCTCGCCGTCTACCCGTCGTCGCGGGGCCAGGAGGCCTGCCAGGTCGGGGCCGTCCTCTCCCTCCGGGAGACCGACTGGCTGTTCCCCACCTACCGTGACACCGTGGCCATCCTCACCCGGGGGGTGGACCCCGTCGAGGCCCTCGCCCTCCTGAGGGGGACCTGGCACTGCGGCTACGACCCCCAGGCCGTGAGGGTGGCCCCGCACTGCACCCCGCTGGCCACGAACGCCGTGCACGCCGCCGGCCTCGCCTACGCCTGCCGGCGTCTCGGCGAGGACACCGTGGCCCTCGCCTTCGTCGGGGACGGAGCCACCAGCGAGGGCGACTTCCACGAGGCTCTCAACCTGGCAGCCGTCTTCAGGGCACCGGTCGTGTTCCTCGTCCAGAACAACCGCTACGCCATCAGCGTCCCTCTGGCCCGCCAGAGCGCAGCACCGAGCCTCGCCTACAAGGGGGTCGGCTACGGCATCCCGTCCGAGCAGGTCGACGGCAACGACGCCGTGGCTGTGCTGGCCGTGGTGGGCGCAGCCGTCGACCGGGCCCGCGGCGGCGACGGCCCCTCCCTCGTCGAGGCCCACACGTACCGCGTCGAGGCCCACACCAACGCCGACGACGCCACCCGCTACCGCGACCAGCACGAGGTCGACTCCTGGCTCCGGCGGGACCCCGTCGCCAGGTTGGAGGCGTGGCTGCGCCGCCGGGGGGACCTGGACGACGCTCGGGCCGCCGGGGTGGCCGAGGAGGCGGAGCGGGCAGCAGGAGACCTGAGGGCCAGGATCGCGGTTCCCGAGCGGGTCGACCCGCTCGCCCTGTTCGAGCACGTTTACCACGAGCCCACCGCAAGCCTGCAGGACCAGCGGGCCCGGCTGGCCGCGGAGATGGGCGCGGCTGGAGACGGGGCGGGGGCCGGGGGCGATGGGGCCGGGGACGGAGGAGGTGAGCCGAGACGGCGAGCGTGAGCATGGCCGAGGCGCTCAACCAGGCCCTGCACGACGCCATGGTGGAGGACGACAGGGTGGTGGTGCTCGGCGAGGACGTCGGCACCCTCGGCGGGGTGTTCCGGGTGACCGACGGCCTGGCCGCAGAGCTGGGCGAGGACCGTTGCTTCGACACACCGCTGGCCGAGGCCGGGATCGTCGGCTTCGCCGTCGGGATGGCCATGAGGGGCTTCAAGCCCGTGGTGGAGATGCAGTTCGACGCGTTCGCCTACCCCGCCTTCGAGCAGATCACCTCGCACGTCGCCAAGCTCCGCAACCGCACTCGCGGTACCTTGTCCGTGCCGCTCGTGATCCGGATCCCCTACGGGGGCGGGATCGGGGCCGTGGAGCACCACGGCGACTCGTCGGAGGCCTGTTACGCCCACACCCCGGGCCTGCGGGTCGTCACCCCGGGTACCGTCGACGACGCCTACGGGCTCCTCCGCCAGGCCATCGACTGCCCGGACCCGGTCGTCTTCCTCGAGCCGAAGCGCCGGTACTGGGCCAAGGCCGACCTGGACCTGCCGGTGCTCGTCGAGGACCTGTCCCGGGCAGTCGTGCGCCGGCCGGGCTCCCACGCTACCGTGCTCGCGTACGGGCCCATGGTCGCCGCCGCCCTGGCGGCAGCCGATGCTGGCGAGGAGGAGGGGTGGGACCTGGAGGTCGTGGACCTGCGGACGCTCTCCCCCTTCGACGACGAGACCGTCTGCGCCAGCGTTCGCCGGACGGGCCGGGCGGTGGTGGTCCACGAAGCCCCGACGTTCGGCGGCTACGGGGCGGAGGTGGCAGCCAGGATCTCCGAGCGGTGCTTCCACCACCTGGAAGCTCCCGTCACCCGCGTCGGGGGCCTGGACATCCCGTACCCGCCCCCGGCACTGGAGCGCTACCACCTCCCCGACGTGGACCGCATCCTCGACGCCGTATCGGGGGGGCTGCAATGGGACGACCATTGACCAGCGGGGGCGCGGGCCGGCTCAGGACGTTCGTCCTCCCCGACCTCGGCGAAGGCCTGACGGAGGCACTGATCGTCGAGTGGCTGGTCGAGGTCGGCGACCAGGTGGCGGTGGACCAGCCCGTGGTGCGGGTCCAGACGGCCAAGGCCGAGGTCGAGCTGCCCAGCCCCCACGAGGGGGCAGTAGCCACTCGCCACGGGGCCCCGGGGGACACGGTGGTGGTCGGGGCTCCTCTCGTCTCGATCGCCTCGGGGGACACGGGAGCTCGCGCAGGCGAGGGCGAGGGTGGCGGGGGCGAGGGTGGCGGGGGCGAGGGGGGCACCTCCCGGCCGGGGCAGGGGCCGGACGAGCCGGGCCGCGTCCTCGTCGGCTACGGCGCGGCCAGGGAGACCCGTAGCCCCCGCCGTCACCGCCGGCAGGGACCTGGCTCCCCCGCCGTCCCGGCCCCGGGGACCGGGTCGCCTCCGGACCCCGCCGGCCTGGCCGAGGACGCGGAGGCCGGGCGGGCGGTGATCTCCCCCGTGGTTCGCCGGCTGGCCAGAGACCACGACCTCGACCTCGATCGCCTGGCCGGCACGGGACCGGCAGGGCTCATCACCCGCCGGGACGTGGAAGCCGCCATCAGCAGCCAGCAGGCGGCCCCGCCGGTCCACGCGCCGGTCCCCCGGCGCGTGGCTCTCGCCGGCCTGCGCAGGGCCACCGCCGAGAAGCTCGCCCGGTCCCGTCGGGAGATCCCCGAGGCCACGGTGTGGGTCGACGTGGACGCCACCGGGCTCCTCGAGGCCCGCCGGGCCATCGACGCGGCCAACGTGGGCGCCGGCGTCGGCGTGCTGGCGCTCCTGGCCCGGTTCTGCGTGGCCGGGCTGATCCGGCACCCCGAGCTCAACGCGCACTTCGACAACGAGACGGACGAGCACGTCGTGTTCCCCGACGTCCATCTCGGCCTGGCTGCGCAGACCGATCGGGGGTTGGTCGTCCCCGTGGTCAGAGAGGCTCAGCGCCTCAGCGTGGTCCGTCTCGCAGGCGAGATCAGGAGGCTGGCGGAGGAGGCCCGAGCCGGATCCCTCCCTCCGGGCGCCCTCCTCGGGGGGACCTTCACGCTCAACAACTATGGGGTGTTCGGCGTCGACGGGTCCGCGGCGATCATCAACCACCCCGAGGTGGCGATCCTGGGTCTGGGCCGGATCATCGACCGGCCGTGGGTCGTGGACGGCGAGCTGGCGGTCCGCCAGGTAGCACAGCTCACGCTGGCCTTCGACCACCGGGCGTGCGACGGCGGGACCGCGGGCCGGTTCCTGCGCTTCGTCGCCGACTGCGTCGAGCGGCCGCTGGCGGCACTGGGCCAGCTGTAGGCGCCGGGCGGGAGGGGCGGGACCGCGCTGGGCCGAGGCGGGGGCAGCCGGGCGAGCCGAGCCCGGCTTCCGTCGACGAGCGACTGGTAGACGAGCTGGCGCAGCCGGGACCGGATCGGGTGGGTGCCCGACGGCACCAGCTGGGTCATGAAGACCGCCGTGATCTCCTCGGCCGGATCGACCCAGAAGGCCGTGCTCGCCGCCCCGCCCCAGGCGAGCTCCCCGGCCGACGACAGTGTCCTGCTGGCGGCTGGGTCGATCACCACCGAGAATCCCAGCCCGAAGCCGATGCCGGCGAAGGAGGTCTCGGCGAACAGAGGGCGGCCGAACGCCTCCAGGTCCACGCCCCCCGGAAGGTGGTTGCGGGCCATGTAGCGGACGGTCCGACTCCCGAGGACCCGGGCCCCGTCCAGCTCCCCGCCCCTCAGCAGCATCTGGGTGAAGCGGTGGTAGTCGGCGGCGGTGGTGAGAAGGCCGCCGCCGCCGGAGATGAGCTCGGGTGGGCGGAGAGCCCGCGACCCGTCCGTCCGGGCCGCGAGCCGGGTCCCCGGCTCGGCCGCGTACAGCGCAGCCAGCCGGCCAGCGTCCGCCTCCCCGACGTGGAACGCGGTGTCGACCATGCCGAGCGGCCGGAGGACGGCCTCCCGGAGGAACACGTCGAGGGCCTGGCCCGTGACCACCTCGATCACCCGCCCGAGCACGTCAGTGGCCACCGAGTAGTTCCACTCCGACCCGGGCTGGAAGAGCAGGGGCAGCCCGGCCCACACCTCGCAGCAGGCGGCCAGGTCCATCCCGGGCGGCGACTCCTGGGCGAGGCCGCTGTCCCGGTACATGGCGTCCACCGGGTGCGAGTAGTGGAACCCGTAGGTGAGCCCGGCGGTATGGGTGAGCAGGTGCCACACCCGGATGGGCTCCGTCGCCGGCTCGGTCACGAGGTCCGCCGACGAGCCGCTCTGGTAGACGCGGGCGTCGCCGAATGCCGGGATGAACCGCTCGATCGGGTCACGCAGGTCGAAAGCGCCCTGCTCGTAGAGCATCATGGCCGCCACCGAGGTGACGGGCTTGGCCATCGAGTACGCCCGCCAGATCGTGTCATCCACGTAGGAGCCGAGGTGGCGATCGAGGCGGGCCAGCCGCTCGGCGTCCAACCCCACCTCGCCCGGGTCGACCTCGATCTTCAGCTCGGACACTGTCGCTCCGCTTCAGCCGGTGATCATGCAGCGGTGGATCCTTCGCCGGCGGTCCGGCGCCGGTGGATCCTGCGCCCGGCTCGGTCGAGCCGCCACCAGCGTGGCCACGAGCCGGAGCCGGGCCGCACCCCGGCACCCGCCCAGGCAGCGTAATGCCGGCCGGCCGCCAGTCGTCGGGTCAGGGCTTGGGCGCCCGTGCGAAGCCGTCTTCGATCACCTCGAGCACCGGTTGGGGCGCCTCCTCGTCCCGGGGCACGCCGGCTGGGCGGGCGCGCTCGGCCTTCAGCTTCTCCCCGCCGACCTGGACGAGGCGGAGGATCGTCACCAGGCCGAGGCCCCCCACCAGGTTGCCGAACAGGGCCCACGCGGCCAGCTCGGCCCAGGTCAGGTAGCCGAAGGGAGCGCCAGCCTGGAGCGCGGCGAAGCACTCCAGGGACATGACGATCACGTGGTTGAGCGACCCGGCAGCGAGGAGGAAGGCCGTGATGACGGCCGCCACGATCTTGGCCCCGACCGACTCGGTGCTGTGCTCCATCCACGTCATGAGGGTGATGACGGTCCCGCCGAGCAGGGCCGTGCAGAACGATTCCAGGCTGATCCCGGCGTGCACGTAGTGCTCCGCCGTACGGCGGGCCACGGCGTCCAGCTGGGGGAACCCGGCCACCACGACGGCCATGAGGACCCAACCCCCCGCAAGGTTGGAGGCGCATGCCCCCGCCCACAGCCGGCCGATGGCCCGCAACGGCGCCTTGCCGGCCACGACGGGCGTGATGGGGACCAGGAAGTTCTCGGTGAACAGCTCGCTCTGGGCGAGGAGAAGGGCGACGAAGCCGATCCCGAAGGCGAGAGCGGACAATCCGGTGCTGCCGGTCAGGCGGAGCACGAGGAAGAGGGCGAATACCCCCAGACCCACGTCGATGCCGCCGACCGTCCCCGTGGCGAGGAGCACCGGCGTCGTGCGCCCGAGCCGCTCTATGCCCTCGTCCACCGTACGCTCGAAGGCGGACACGACGGCGGCCATGACCCCAATCTGTTCCCACGGGCAAGGCTTGGCAACCTCGTCAGGGCCGCCGGGGGCGTGCCGACCCCGACAGGGCCGCTCCCCTTACCCCGCCAGCCAGGCCAGCACCTCGGCGGTGTGCTCACCGAGGCGGGGCGGTGCCATCCGGTAGCTGGCCGGCGTGGCCGACAGGCCGATGGGGTTGGCCGTGAGCTCCAGGGGCTCCTCCCCGCCCGACCGGGCCAGCCCTACGGTGGGACCCAGGCCGAGCTGCTCGGCGAACGCGAAGGCCTCGGGAAGGTCGTTGACCGGCCCGCAGGGGATCCCCAGCGGGGTGAGCATGTCGAACCACTCCTCTGCGCTTCGCTCCCGGAGCCTCCGGCCGAGCTCGTCGGCCAGCTCCCCGACGTGGGCGACCCGGTCGGCGTTCGTGATGAACCGGACGTCGGTGGCCAGCCCAGGAGCCCCCACTCCATCGCAGAGGGCCCGGAACTGACGGTCGTTGCCGACGGCGATGACCAGGGGCCGGTCAGCCGTGGCGAAGACCTCGTAGGGCACGACGCTCGGGTGCCGGTTGCCGAGACGGCCGGGCACCACCCCGGCCAGCGTGTGAGCGGCGGCCTGGTTGACCAGGCTGGACAGGAGGCAGGACAGGAGGTCGATCTCGACGTGCTGGCCCTCCCCCGTGCGGTCCCTGTGGCGGAGCGCAGCCAGCACGCCCACCGCCGCGTGCAGGCCGGTGAGCACGTCGACCACGGCCACGCCCACCTTCGTCGCCTCGCCGTCCCTCGGGCCGGTGACGCTCATGAGCCCACCGACGGCCTGGACCAGGAGGTCGTAGCCCGGCAGCCCGGCCCCCCGTCCGGCGCCGAAGCCGGTGATCGAGCAGTACACCACGCCCGGGTTGTCCACGCGGGCCCGCTCGTAGTCGATGCAGAAGCGGGCCGTCGTGCCAGGGCGGAAGTTCTCGACGACGACGTCCGACCTCCGAACGAGCCCGGCGGCGGCCTGCCGGCCGGCCTCGCTGCGCAGGTCCAGGGTGATCGACCGCTTGTTGCGGTTCACGGCAAGGAAATAGGCCGCTTCCTCCCCCACGAAAGGTGGCCCCCACCGTCGGCTGTCGTCCCCACCGTCCGGGTTCTCGACCTTGATCACGTCGGCACCCAGGTCGGCAAGGAGCATGGTCGCGTAGGGCGCCGCCAGCACCCGGCTGAAGTCGGCGACCGTCAGCCCGGCCAGCGGGCCCTCCGCGGCCTGCGGCGCCTCCGGGGTCTGCGACACCCCTGGGGTCGAGGGGGCCTCCGGCCCAGCGGACCCAGTGGATGCTGGCTGTCTCATGTGCCCTGGTCTAGCGGCGCTCCTCCCCGACGGCACTCGCCGGCGGCCGCGGCGCCGGCTCACCCCTCCGGGCAGAGACCCGGGTACTGGCGGCGCAGCGCCTCACTCCCCACCTCCGCGAGCTCCTCGGCCGAGAGGACACGCGGGGTGCCGAGCAGGCTGGCATGCCAGAAGACGGTGGCCAGCCACTCGAGCAGCTGCGCCCGGTCGTAGGCCTCGGCGAGCGACCGGCCGTACGTGACCCCCCCGTGGTTCTGGATGAGAGCGCCCCGCCTGCCCTCCAGCGCCTCCAGCACGGAGCGCGCCAGGTCGTCCGTGCCGAACGTGGCGTAGCGGGCGACCCTGACCGAGGCGCCGAGCTGGAGGATGGAGTAGTGGACGGCGGGCAGCTCCTCGGCGACTGCCGACACCGCGACGGCCAGCGGGGAATGAGTGTGGACGATGGCCACCGCGTCAGTGGCGGCGTAGATCCGGAGGTGCATGGGCGCCTCCGACGACGGGCTCCCGGCCCCCGCGACCTTCTCCCCGTCACGGTCGAGGACGCAGATGTCCCCGACCTCCAGGGCGTCGTAGGGGACGCCCGACGGCGTGATCGCGATCCCGTCGTCCACCCTCACGCTCAGGTTGCCCGCCGCTCCGGTTGCGAGGCCGTCTCGAACCATACGGCGACCGTGGGCGACCAGGCTGGCCAGCGCCTCGGTCCGCAGCGGGCGGACGGGCCCCGATGCCACCGTCAGGCTGGGCGGTTGAGAGCGGCCTCCAGGCGGGCCAGCTGGGCGAGGCGGCGCTCCAGATGGGGGTGGGGTGAGAGCAGGCGGGCCAGGCTGGACGGGGACACGGCCGGGGCGAAGAAGAGTGCATTGAGGGCCTCCACCTTACGGAGGTCCCTGGCAGGTATGCGGGCCAGCTCCCCGCTCACCTTGGTCAGCGCCGAGGCGAGGGCGGTGGGGCGGGCCGTGAGGACAGCACCTGAGCGGTCCGCGCACATCTCCCGGTAGCGGGACAGCGCCCTCACCAGCAGGAAGCTGAGGGCGTACGCGACCACTGCCGCCGCCAGGGCCGCGGCCCAGGCCATGGCGGCGTAGCCGTTGCCGCTGCTGCGACCGAAGGCGGAGAAGCGGATCATGAGCCCGGCCACCATCCCGAGGAACCCGGCCATGGCCATCACCAGGACGTCGCGGTGGGCGATGTGGGACAGCTCATGGGCCAGCACGCCCTCCAGCTCGGCGTCGTCCAGCCGGCGGACCAGGCCCGTGGTCACGCAGACCACGGCGGTCCGGTCGTTGCGGCCGGTGGCGAAGGCGTTGGGAAGGTCGGTGCGGGCCAGGGCCACCCTCGGCTTGGGCATGTCGGCCAGGGCGCAGAGCCGGTCGACCAGCGCGTGAAGATCGGGCTCCTCCTCGGCGCTCACCACCCGGGCCCGCATGGCCGAGAGGGCCATCCGGTCCGACCACCAGTACTGGACCGCCAGCACGCCGGCGGCGATGACGACCACGGCGACGACCGACAGGACCTGCAGGGCGATCATGACCGTGATGAAGGCGGCGTAGAGCAGGCCCAGGAGCCCCATGGAGGCACCCATCCGGAGCGTCAGCCCCCGGTCCTCGGGAAACCTGGTCCTCATCGTGCTCCTCCGTTCTCCGGCTTCCGGTGCCTCCGTTCTACCCCATCGGGAACGCTACGCCGGCACAGCCGCCAGCAGGTGATCGAGCATCTGGGCACGCGCCTGCTCGGGGTCGTGGCTGGCCAGGCGGTGGCGACCCCGGGTCACCAGGTTGGCGCGCAGGTCGGGGTCGAAGAGCATGGCGGCCAGGGCCTCGGCCGCCACGAGCGGCCCGTCCTCCGGACCGAGCAGGAGGCCGCCGCCGCCCATCGTGTCGGGGATGGCGCCGAAGGAGCGGGCGAGGACCGGGACGGCGAAGGCCATGGCCTCGAGGAGCGGGACGCAGAATCCCTCGTGCTCGCTCGCCGTGATGAACACGTCGGCATGCCGGTAGTACGTGACCAGCTCGGCCTGGGTCACGGAGCCGACCAGGTGGGCTCGGAGCAGGCCGAGCTCACGCACCATCTGTCGCAGGGCGGCGCCGTAGGAGGGCAGGCGGTCGGCTCCCACCACGATCAGGTGGGCCTCGGGGGCCAGGTACGTGGCGAGCACGTGGTAGGCCATCAGGAGCCAGTCGATGCGCTTGTGGGGCAGGAGCTGACCGACGTAGAGGACGCTCGGCCCGTCGAGGCCCGCCAGCTCGGCAGCCAGAGAGCGATCACCTTCGGTGCCGAGCAGGGCCTCGGGGTCGACGGCCATGGGTGCCACCCCGACCCGGAGGAAGCCCATGGCGGTGAGCTCGGCGGCATTGAAGGGCGACACCCCGACCGCCACCCGTGCTCTCCCGGCCAGCTCTGCCAGCTCGTGGCGACCCCGCTCCAGCAGCCGGGCGAAGGCGCGGTCCCAGGGCTCGAAGGCGGCAGGCGGCGAGACGTTGTGGTACACGACCGCGAGAGCCTCGGGCCGGCCGGCAAGGAACTCTGCCACCGCCGGCTCGCCGATCGAGGCGTGCAGGACGAGCAGGTCGGCACCGGTGCCCCGACGGCGGAACTCGCCAAGGGGATGGGCCTCGCCTTCCAGGGTGGGGTCGACGAACGCAGCGAAGATCTCCGACCGCCCGTGACGGCGGAGCCCGACCCGCAGGTCCAGGGCCGCGTTGGTGACCGCGTCCCCCGCCGAGGCGGCCACCAGGACCTGGTGGATCCCACTCAAACCGTGCGCTCCCCTCCTGGCCACCTTGCCCAGATGTGCCGCCAGGTCCCCACAGTACCCTGGCTGCTGTTGCATCCTGGCCGCAGTTGGCTAGGCTGGTGAGGCCAGCCCACCCTCCACGGCAGCGACAAGGAGTCGACCTCGTGGCCACAGCCGCTGTAGAGCGTCACGGGACCGGAGGCGGACGCCTCAGGACGGCCCGCGACGCGCTCAGCCCCTCGGAATGGCGCCGGGCAGGGGGCATGACCGGCTTCATCCTCTTCTTGCACGTCGTCGGGTGGGGCGTGCTCATCGCCTTCGTCATCCCGGCCCACTTCCACATCGGGACCAAGGTCTACGGCCTCGGCATCGGCGTCCTCGCGTACACCCTCGGCATGCGCCACGCCTTCGACGCGGATCACATCTCCGCCATCGACAACACCACCCGCAAGCTCATGGCCGACGGCAAGCGGCCACTCAGCGTCGGGTTCTTCTTCTCCCTCGGGCACTCGAGCGTGGTCTTCATCGCGGCTGCGCTCCTCACGGTCGGGATACGGGCCCTGCAGAGCCAGGTCAAGAACGGGGGCTCGGTCCTGCACAACCTCACGACCTTGTTCGGCACGGTGATCTCGGGCGGCTTTCTCTACCTGATAGCCGCGCTCAACGCCGTCATCCTCGTCGGCATCGTCAAGATCTTCATGGACATGCGGCGTGGCCGCTACGACCAGGAGGAGCTGGAGACCCAGCTCAACGCCCGGGGCTTCATGTTCCGGTTCTTCGGGGGGCTGGCCCGGCGCATCGACACCCCGTGGAAGATGTACCCCATCGGGTTCCTCTTCGGGCTCGGCTTCGACACCGCCACCGAGATCGCCCTCCTGTTCCTGGCCGCCTCTGGAGCGTCTGGCCACCTGCCCTTCTGGGCCGTGCTCGTCCTGCCCGTGCTGTTCGCGGCCGGCATGTCGCTTCTCGACACCGCCGACGGGTCCTTCATGAACTTTGCCTACGGCTGGGCCTTCTCGAAGCCCATCCGCAAGGTGTACTACAACATCGCGATCACCGGCCTCTCGGTTGCCGTCGCCTTCATCATCGGCACGATCGAGCTGCTCCAGGTCCTCCAGAGCCAGCTCGGGCTCACCGGTGGCCTGTGGGACTACGCCCGCCGGTTCAACATCAACAGCGCCGGGTTCTTCATCGTCGGGCTGTTCGTGGCCACCTGGATCGCCGCCCTCGGCATATGGCGCTATGGGCACGTGGAGGCCAAGTGGGAGGCGTCCGCGTCCCGCGCCCGGGCGCAGCGCCAGGTGGACGGCGCCTCGGGGGCCACCGGCCCCCCCAGAGCACCTTGGGACAACATTTGACTGCTCCCACGACTGAAGGCGTGGGATTCTGGGGCTCAGGCCGCCAGGATCCCCGCAGGGACCCTGGGCTTGTTGCCGTCGTCGCCCACCGGGAGTTGCCCGGACGGTTCAGCCCCGCCGCCCGGTCCCGCACGGCCGGGGTTCAGGTTCCGAGCTGCGTTGCGGTCCCTGTCGTCGACCAGCCCACATGCTCGACACCGGTACACCCGGTCCGAGAGCTCGATGCGGGGCTTGGCTCTCGCCCCGCAAGAACTACAACGCTGGGTGGTGTCCCTGGCTGGGAGCACCACTACCGTCTTGCCTGCCTTGGTTGCCTGCCAGGCCAGCACCGTCCGGAAGCCGGCCCATCCAGCATCGGCGATCGAGGCGTTGAGCCCGGCCTTGTGCCGGCCCCCCTTGGCCGACAGGTTCTTCACTCCGAGGTCCTCGACACCGATGCGGTCGTAGATGGCCACCAGCTCCCTGGCAGCCTTGTGGTGGAAGTCGACTCGTTGGTCGGCCACCTTGGCTGCTACGCGAGCGGTGGCCTGCTCGGCCTTGGCGCGGTTCTTCGATCCCTTGGCCTTGCGGGCCGTGTTGCGCTGAGAACGCGCGAGTGCCTTGGCTGCGGCCCGGGCACAGCGGGGGTTGGCCACGTCGGCATCGGGGTCCTCGGTGGTGGCAAAGGTCGAAAGCCCCACGTCGAGGCCGGTTGCACGCCCGGTGGGTGCCACCGGCGCCTCGGGGACCTCGACACGGACCACGAAGCTGGCCCACCAGTGCCCGGCTGGATCCCGCTAGACGCTGACGCTGGTGGGAAGCGAGGGCAAGGGGCGAGACCACACCACCCGCAGGGGGAGGCGCCCACCGGCCACGGCCACCTCCAAGTGGTCGACGACGCTGGCGCCCCTACCGCTGCCCGAGACAGCGAAGCCCCGCCTGGTCCAGCGGGCGGCGCCATGGCCGGCCCTTCGCGACTCGAGCCGTGGCCGCCCGCCAGGGTTGGCCTTGTCGAAGAAGGCGGCAATGCCCCGGTAGAGGTCGCGCAGCACCTGTTGTTGGGGGACGCTCGGGCACGCTGCCAGCCAGTCGAAGCGAGAGCGCAGTCGGTCAGCTCCTTGTCGGCGGTGGCGTAGGACAGCGAGAGGTCCTCTTGACGCCACAGGTCCCCCCAACGCCCGAGCGCCTGGTTCCACACGAAGCGACAGGCGTGGAACACCTCTTGCAGGGCTGTCGCCTGGGTGGGGCTGACCCGCAGCCGGTAGCGGTAACGGACCTCGGCACGCGCCATCTATGCGGCTGCCTCCTGGTTCCGGGCGTAGCGCCGGACGACCTCCAGCGGAGCTCCGCCAACCGTGGAGACGAGCCACGAGGGGCTCCACAGCGTCGGGGGAAGCTCCACGAGCAGGTGCACGTGGTCGGGCATCACCTCCAGCTCGATCACCTGGCCGCCTACCTCACCCACCACCTCGGCGATGATCTCCTCGAGCCGGACCTCGACTCGCCCGACCAGCACCTGCCGGCGGTACTCGGGGCACCAGATGACGTGGTACTCGGCCGAGCAGACGGTCTTTTTGGTCGAGCGGTAGCCCACACCGCCCATTGTCGCATGGAGGTGTATCACTGCCCGGGCTCGTCCACCTCAGGCACCCGAGCTCGGGCATACGGCCCGAGCGCGGCTCTGCCTCCCGCGGCTGAGGCCGTGAGCTTCCCGCCCCACACCCATTCCGGTGAGCTCCGGCGCCGCCCTGGCGCCGGCGCCGACCCCGGCCCCCGGCCCCGCTGCGGGAACGCTGGCCAATATGCTCCCGGCAGGACTATGGCGACCGTGACGAAGATCGTGGCGGCGAAAGCGAGGCTCTCGTTGCCAGGGTGGGCCACGCCCGGCGGGAGCCTGGCGCCCGTCGGGGGCGCGACGCCCGGCGGGAGCAGTCGGCGCCTCGCGTGGGCCGGGGGCCGGTGAGCCCCGCCCACCGGCGGCACCGGCGCTGGCCCTTCCGCGTGCTCATCGGGGCCAACATCGTCGTCCTGCTCTGCCTCGTCGGCGCCGGGGCCGGTTACGGCTATGTGCGGTTCCGCCTGGGCCAGATCGCCCAGGTCTCCGTACCCGGCCTGGTCCAGCCGGGCCAGACAGCATCGGCCGGCGCCGGCGATCCGACCAGTGCCACCCCGGCGCCCCCGGCTGGGCCGCCCGAGAACTTCCTCCTGGTCGGCTCCGACAGCAGGGCAGGGGACACAGCCGCCCAGGCCAAGCAGTTCGGCAACGCCTCGGTAGTCACCGGCCAGCGCAGCGACGTCATCATCCTGGTCCACGTCGACC
>JBOGGR010000503.1:0-7040 GCA_050744025.1 Acidimicrobiales bacterium | reverse complement strand
GGCGAGCGCTGCGCCACGGACCGCCGGCCCGGCGAGCGCTGCGCCACGGACCGCCGGGCGGTGCTGAGCGCCGGCGGCGCCCGTCGTGGTCTACGTCCTCACGGCAGCGGACCGGGAGGCGTTCACCCGGTGCCGGCGGGCATGGGACCTCGGGGCACGGGCGCGGCGGGGGCTGGAGCCGGCGGCTCCCCCCGCCGGCTTCGACCTGGCCCGGGCCCTGCGTGACGCGCTGGCCGTCTACTACTTCCCCGGCATGTGGGACTGGGAACGGGCGATCGTCCAGCCCCTGGCCGACCGGGCCCTGGAACGCTCGTACGCGGCGGAGCGGGCGGCGCTCGAGGGCGGCCCCGGAGCTGGGGGGGCGGGGCCGGGCCGGGACGGCGGGTCCCGGGAGGAGGACGGCGGGGCCCGCGAGGACGACGGCGGGGCCCGGGAGGACGACGGCGGGCGGGCGTGGGACGGGCTCCTCCGGACCGGCCGGGACCTGGTCGAGCGGTACGGCGGCTGGGCGCCCGGGGTCGACCGGTTCACACCGCTCCGGGTGGAGACCGACTTCGAGGCGACGGTGCCCGACCCGGCCCGCCCCGGCCACGACCTCCCCGGGCCGGACGGCTCGGGCGTGCGCTACCGGGGCCGGGTGGACGTGCTGGTCGCCGACGACGACGGCCGGCACTGGGTCGTGGCCCATCGGGTGTCGCAGGCAGCGTTCGCCGGGAGGGAGCTGCTCCGCCTCGACGAGGATGGCCTCTCGTCGTGCTGGGGGTGGCAGCGGTGCTATCTCGACGCCCCGATCAGCGGGACCCTCTACAACGAGGTGCGGATCGTGGGGGACCCCCACTTCCGCCGGACGGCGGTGCCGAGGAGCCGGGTCGAGCTCGACCGCTTCGAGGAGCGGCTGGCCGGGTTGGCCCAGGAGATGACCAGCCCCGCGCTGCAGGTCTACCCGAGCCCCACCGCCGACCACTGCCGGGCCTGCTCCTTCAGGGCTCCCTGCCTGGCCATGAACGACGGCTCCGACGTGGCCGGGGCTCTCGCCGCATACCGGCCCCTACCCCCCGACGAGCTGGTCGAGGGCCGGCTCGGCGGCACCAGCTGGTCGATGGGCCGGGGCGCGGCCCCGCCCCGGTTCGGCCGGCGGCTTTGACAACCGGAGCCCCGCTGGGTATGAACGGTGGTGGTCGGCCCGACCATGGAAGGGGGACGGACCGGTGACCTTGGGAGACCAGTCAGTGGCGGCCCCGCCGGGGGCTCCTGCGGGAGCGGCTTGGCCGAGCGCCCCCGACGTGGTGCCCGAGACCCGCTGCCAGTTCCCCCTGGCCCCGCCCCGCCACTTCCTCTACCCGGCCGTCCTGCTGCTGCTGGCCGAGCAGCCCAGCCACGGCTACCGCCTCGTCGAGGACCTGTCCGGCCTCGGCTTCGCCCGGGTCGACCGGCCGAGCGTGTACCGGGCGCTGGCCGACCTGGAGCGGGACGGCCTGGTCCGCACCTGGGACGAGCCACCCGCCGCCGGCTCCACCCGCCACGTGCACGCCCTCACCCCAGACGGCGAGCAGGCCCTGCAGGCCTGGATGTCGGTCGTGGCCCAGGAGCGGGCCTGCCTGGACCTCGTCCTCCAGCGCTACTGGTACTGCAACGCCCACCTGCTGGCTGCCCAGGGGGCCAGCGTGGACGACGGCCAGTACGCCGTCGCCGGCACAGGGCGCGAGGAGGCGGGGGCGGACCATCCTGCGACCGCCCACCAGCCGCGCCGGGTCCGCTTCCAGGTCGCGGTCGACCGCTCCAACCTGGTCGTCGAGGCCCGCTCCAACATCGGGCCGATCGCGTTCAGCACGAGCGGCCTGACCGGCTGGATCGACGTCGAGCTGTGCGACGGGCTGGTCGGGGCGGAGTCGGCGCCGGCCGCTCACCTGGAGGCCCGGGTCAGCGAGCTCACGTCGGGCAACCCGCTCTACGACGCCGAGCTGCTGCGCCGGGTCGACGCCCGCCGCCACCCGGTCGTGACGATGGAGCTGACGTCGATGGCCCGGATGGGCGAGGGGAACTGCTACCAGCTCGGAGGGGACGTCGTCATGCACGGCGTGTCCCGGCAGCTGGTGGGGGCGGTGACCGCCACGGTCATCGAGGCCAGGCGGGACACTCCGGGGGGCGCCGCCTCGTCCTTCGACCGCCGCATGATCGTGGCCGGCGAGCATGTCCTCGACATCCGCCATTTCCAGATGGAGCCCCCGACCATGCCATTGCTGAAGCTGTACCCGGACGTGCGCCTCCACCTGCACCTGGAGGCCGACGCCCTCGAGTGACGGCGGCCCGGCCTGTGAGCCCGAGGTCACGGGGTCACGGGTGGTCGCCCCGGGAGGGAGCTCCCATCGGCCGGGCCCTCAGCGGGGGGGCGGTCCGGGGGGCGGTCCCCGAGGGCGGCCACCGCGGCCTGGCCGACGCTGATGCCGCCGTCGTTCGGGGGAACGCTCCGATGCACCAGGACCCGGAGGCCGAGCGCTGACAGGGCGTCCTCGACGACGGCGGTGAGGCGGGCGTTCTGGAACACGCCGCCGCTCAGGGCGACCGTGTCGAGGCCGTGGTCGGAGGCCAGCCGGGCGGCCAGGCCGGCTGCCCCCCGGCCCAGCCCGCGGTGGAACCCGGCGGCCACGACGGCCGGGTCGGCGCCCCGGCGTCGCTCCTCGATCACTGTCGCCACCAGGGGAGCCGGGTCGAGGACGAGGACCCCCGGGCCGCCGGTGATCTCGACAGGGTACGAGGGGGCGCCGGCCATGGGGACGGGGCCGGCCAGGGCTTCCAGCTCGATCGCCGCCTGCCCCTCGTAGGTGACCCGGGTGCGCACCCCGAGGAGGGCCGAGACGGCGTCGAACAGGCGTCCCGCGCTGGTAGTGGAGAGGACCTGGCCGGCGTCGAGCAGAGCGAGCACGGCCGCCCAGCGCCCGTCCAGGGCCGGGCCCAGCTCGGCAGCCGCTTCGGGCCCGGCAGCCGAGAGGGCCCAGGCGAGGGCCATCCGCCAGGGCTCCCTCACCGCGGCGACGCCCCCTGGCAGCGGGACCGGGCGGAGGTGGCCGACCCGCCGGTAGCCGGACAGGTCGGCGACCAGGAGCTCGCCCCCCCACAGCGTGCCGTCCGGGCCGAGCCCGAGGCCGTCGAAGGCGAGGCCCAGCACCGGGGCGGTGCGGCCGTGGTCGACGAGGCATGAGGCGATGTGGGCGTGGTGGTGCTGGACCGGCCAGGGCTCCAGGTCGGAGTCGAGGGCCCACTTGGTCGAGAGGTACTCGGGGTGGAGGTCGTGGGCCACGACCTCGGGGGCGACGCCGTACAGGTCGCACAGGTGCCGCGTCGCCTGGAGGAACGACCGGTACGTGGCCAGGTGCTCGAGGTCCCCGATGTGATGGCTGGCAACGAGCGTGGAGCCCTTCGCCACGGCGACCGTGCTCTTGCGCTCGGCTCCCACTGCGAGGACCTGGCGGAGGGCCGCCCCTGGCAGTGGGACGGGCTCCGGGGCGTAGCCGCGGGAGCGGCGCAGCATCTGGAGGCTCGGGAGGCTCGGGAGGCTCGGGCCCTGGCGATCACGGCCAGTCGGGCTCACGGCCGGGCTCACGGCCGGGGGCACGGGCAGGGGCAGGGCCCGCGCCACCGAGTCGTCGCAGCGGATGTGGATCGGGCGGTCGTGGGTGAGCAGGCCGTCGACGAGGGGCCCCAGCCGCTCGAAGGCGTCGCTGTCGGTGTGGGCTATCGGCTCGTCGGAGAGGTTGCCGCTGGTCATGACGAGGGGGCGGCCGACCCCGGCCATCAGCAGGTGGTGGAGCGGCGTGTAGGGGAGCAGCAGCCCCAGCTCGGGCAGCCCCGGCGCCACGCCCGGGGCGACCTCAGGCGGCCCCCCCGACGCCACGCCCGGGGCGACCTCGGGCGGCCCCCCCGGCGCCACGCCCGGGGCGACCCCCCGGGACCGCCGGGGGGCGAGGACGATGGGCCGGCGGTGGGAGCTGAGGGCGGCCTCGGCGCCGGCGTCGAGGCGGCACAAGGTGCGGGCGGTCTCCAGGTCGGCCACCATCACCGCGAAGGGCTTGTCGTCCCTCGCCTTGCGCCTGCGCAGCAGGGCGACCGCCTCGGCGTCGGTGGCGTCGACGGCGAGGTGGTAGCCGCCCAGCCCCTTCACCGCCACGATGCGGCCGGCTCGCAGGGCGGCCGCTGCCTCGTCCAGGGCGTCGCCGGCCCGGGCCAGCGTCCGCCCCGAGGGCGAGCACCAGGAGAGTGCCGGCCCGCAGGCCGGGCAGGCGTTGGGCTGGGCGTGGAAGCGACGGTCGGCCGGGTCCTCGTACTCGGCCCGGCAGGCCGGGCACATGGGGAAGCCGGCCATCGTCGTCGCCGGTCGGTCGTAGGGGACCGAGACGACGATGGTGTAGCGCGGCCCGCAGTTCGTGCAGTTCGTGAACGGGTAGCGGTACCTGCGGTTCGCCGGGTCGTCGACCTCGGCCAGGCACTCGGGGCAGGTGGCGGTGTCGACGCTGACCGGAGCGGCGGGCGCTCCCGCGGCGGCGCTCTCCATGATGCGAAACGCGTCCGCTCCGCCGGCGACCTCCGCTCCGCCGGCGACCTCCACCACGGCCGCCTCCACCGACTGCACGCGGGCCAGCGGGGGCGGGGACTCCACCAGCACCCGGGCCAGCTCGTCGAGCGCGTCCGGGCTCCCCTCGGCCTCGATCAGGACCCCGGCCGAGTCGTTGAGGACGAAGCCGGCCAGCCCGAGGGCGACGGCGTGGCGGTAGACGAAGGGTCGGAACCCCACGCCCTGGACGGTGCCGGTCACCCGCAGGCGCCGCCGCTCGGTCGGCGCCCCGGTCACGCCCGGCCGGGCCTCAGCAGATCCGGGGCAGCGGGTCGCCGACCAGCATGTCCACTATCCGGGTGCCGCCGAAACCGGTCCGCAACACCACTATCCCCTCGGGGTCGGACCGGATCTCCCCGATTGCGGCGGCCCTGGCCCCCAGGGGATGGGCACGGAGAGCGGCCAGACCGGCCTCCGCCTCCTCGGGCGCGACGACGGCCAGGAGCTTGCCCTCGTTGGCCACGTACAGCGGGTCGATGCCGAGGAGGTCGCATGCCCCGGTGACGGCGGGCGCAACCGGCAGGGCCGTCTCGTTCAGCACCACGGCCAGGTTGGTGTCACGCGCCAGCTCGTTGGCTACGGTGCCCACCCCGCCCCGGGTGGGGTCCCGGAGCCACCGGGTCGACGGTGCGGCCGAGAGCAGCGCCTCGACCAGGCCGGTGACCGGCGCCGTGTCGGACGCCAGGTCGGCCTCGAGGGCCAGGTCGCCGCGGGCCAGCATCACCGCCATCCCGTGGTCACCGATGGTGCCCGAGATGAGGACCTGGTCCCCGGGACGGACCAGGTCGGCGGCCAGCCGGCGCCCGGCCGGGACCATCCCCACCCCGGCCGTGGTCACGTAGAGCCCGTCGGCGGCCCCCTTGCCCACGACCTTGGTGTCGCCGGTCACGATGGCCACCCCGGCGCCGTGGGCCGCCTCGGCCATGTCGGCGACCACGGCCTTCAGCTCGGCCACCGGGAGGCCCTCCTCGAGAACGAAGGCCGCGGAGAGCCAGGCCGGGTTGGCCCCCATCACGGCCAGGTCGTTCACGGTCCCGTGGACGGCGAGGTGGCCGATGGAGCCGCCGGGGAAGCGCAGGGGCTTCACGACGAAGGAGTCGGTGGTTAGGGCCAGCCGCTCCCCCGACGGCAGCTCGAGCAGGGCGGCGTCGGTGAGAGGTCCCGCCGGCGCCGTGGCGAAGGCGTCGAGGAACACGGCGTCGACCAGGGCTGCCGACGCCTTGCCCCCGGCGCCGTGGGCCAGGGTGACGACCTCGTCCCGCAGGCGGGGCCGGCGGCGGCGAAACGCCTCGATTCGCTCCAGCACGGCCGCCTCCCGGCCGCTCGGTGCCGCCCCGTCCCCGGGGGGCCCTCCAGCGTGGCCGGACGGATCGCTCACGGAGAAACGGCTGCCGGTGAGCCCGGGCCCCCGTGCCCACCCCCGCCGGCCGGCTCCCCTTGCCCGAGCCTCTCCTGCACCTTGGACCACAGGGCGAAGCTGAGGGCGGCCTGGGTCTCCTGGATCCGGTGCACGCTGTCGGAGCGCACGACCAGGCAGTGGTCGAGGTCGGGGCAGGCTGCCATCTGACCGCCTTCGTAGCCGGCGAAGCCGATCGTGAGCAGGCCCCGTCGCCTGGCCTCCCCGAAGGCCTGGATCAGGTTCGTCGAGTTGCCGCTCGTCGAGAACCCCACCGCCATGTCGCCTGGCCGGCTGTAGGCGATGAGCTGGCGGGAGAAGACGAGCTCGAAGCCGACGTCGTTGCCGAGGGCGGTGACGACGGCCTGGTCGGCGGCCAGCGACCGGGCCGGGAGGGGGCGCCCGCGAGGGGGGCGGGCGAACAGCTCGGTGATCGATGCGGCGTCCGTCGAGCTGCCGCCGTTGCCGAAGGCGAACAGCCGGCCCTCCCCGTCGAAGCGCTCGGCCATGGCTGCGGCGATGACGTCGAGGTCGGGCTGGGTGCGCTCGAGCGTGGCCGTCCGGAGCTGGTGGGAGAGGGTCGCCTTTCCCGCCGCCGAGGAGGCCAGGTCGGCCAGGAGGGGCTCCGCGTCGCGCTCCTCGGCGTCGATGAACGGGTAGAGGAAGTCCGTCATCCTTCGGCCTCCTCCACCACGGTGACGGCGGAGCCGGCGTGGATGAGCACGAGGTCGCCCGGGTGGGCGGCCCCGATGAGCGAGGTGTCCACGGCCTCGAGGCCGCCCGCCGTGCGCACCCTGGCCCGGTCGTCCGCTCCCACCGCCACGACCTCCCCCAGGCGGCCCTCGTCGGAGCAGGTCACGCACACCTCGCCCACGTCCCCGGGCTCGGGCGGCTCCAAGAGGCCGGGGTGCTCGAAGCACACGTGGGTGAGCTCCCACAGCACGTGGTACATGAGGACGAAGCGCCCGGCGTAGGCCGACGAGGTCTCGTCCTCCTCCAGCCACAGCACGTGGTCGGCGGCCCCCGGCTCAGGCC